>JANNGN010000519.1:0-4018 GCA_031403895.1 Rubrivivax sp.
CCACACGGCGGCCGACGAAGTCGCCCTCGGCGTGGCCCAGCGCGGGCAGGAAGCGGCGGTAGCCGTCGTCGATCCAGACGATGCGGTGCTCGCGGTCCACCACCATCGTGCCCATCGCCGTGCGGCCGAAGGTGTCGAACAGGCTCTGCGCGGCCAGCGTGAGCACGCGGGCTGCGTCCAGGGCCTGCGGGGTGTCGGGGCTGGAGACGGGACTGGGGCTGGGATCGACGTTGGCCATCCGGGGCAATGTAGCCTGCGGGCGAGGGCGGTGCGTGTGGTGGTGCATGTGGCGGCGCCGCTGGCAGCGAAAAGCCATCAGCGGCCAGATGCAGCCACTCTTGCGGCCACTGCAACCGTGACCCCGAAACGCTCGATCGCGAAATGCCGATCAAGACGCGCCAGCTTGTCACGGCAGGCAGAGCCGTCGTGCCAGGTGCCCGTACACCGTAGAAACCCGGCGCACGTGCCGCGACTCTGTGTGCGTCAACAACCAAAGCTCTGTCTGGCATTCGTCAATGACTTCGGTGAGCTGAACAAGATCGCTGCGGGACTGCGCCAGAAGGATGGGCAGCATGCCGACACCCAGACCTTGGGCCACCAGTTCCATCACCGTCAGGATGCTGTTGACTCGGTAGCCAGGTGAAACCTTGGGGAAATGACGTTTGCGCCAGAGCACTGAGGGATGCTCCGGCATTGCGTCGTCGGGTGCGATCCAGGTCGCCTTGCCAGCCTCGACATCAGCGTAACGTTTGATGCTGCCTTTCTTTGCTGCGAAAAGCGCCACGCGAATCGGCCCGACGTGTTTGCCGACCAAGTGGTGTGGCGGGCGTTTGGTAGCACGAACGGCGATGTCAGCATCGCGCCGCGTCAAGCTGACCAGCTCGTTGGCCGTGTGCAACTCATAGGAAAGCAGCGGATGTTGAAGCCGCAGTTCCTTCAGCGCCGGCGCCACCAGCCCGTGCAGGATCGTGTCGGTTGTGGTGATGCGTACCGTGCCCGACACCTGAGCGGGCAGTGCGTGGGCAGCCGAGCGCGCCAAATCCAGCGCTGCTTCCACCCCCTGTGCATGCTCGGCCAGCGACAGCGCCAACTCGGTTGCGACATAGCCCGTGCGCGACCGCTTGAAGAGCGGCTGGCCCAGTCCGCGCTCAATGCGTTGCAGGGACCGGAAAACCGTCGAGGCGTCAACGCTCAGCCGCTCTCCAGCCGCTGCCAGAGTGCCCGTCCGCACCATGGCCAGCACGACTTCAAGGTCGGCAGACCCCAATTGATATTGCGCGCGTGCAATCACTGCTTTCTCTGCTGCCTGTTTCGCCGAAGTCAACACGATCCTACATTCCCGCCATCGCCAACTTTTGGACAAGCGCATTGAGTTCTTCGAGCAACCACGCGTGCGCCGAACTCCTGGCTGGCCTGGCCTTGGTACTGGGCATCTACGCGCGCCAGGTGTCATTGGCGCTGGTGCCGATCATGGCCGCAGCCGCCTGCGTGCACTTGCCCAACGGCTGGGTTCACACCAGCCCCAACGGCGGTTGGGAGTACCCGGTTTTCCTGATAGTCGCTTCGCTCGCCGTGTGGCTGCTGGGTGACGGCGCGTTAACGCTCAAGCGCAGTCCGTTGTTTGCTCCCGGGGGCACCTGAGATGCAGCAGCAGCAGCAGCAACTCACGCTGGTGTCGCATGCGCTGTGCCCTTACGTGCAGCGCGCGGCAATCATGCTTCAGGAGAAAGGCCTCGCCTTTGAAAGGCGCGACATCGATCTGGCCAACAAGCCACACTGGTTCCTGAAAATCTCACCGCTGGGCAAGACACCGGTGCTGATGGTGGGCAACGTCGCCATCTTCGAGTCGGCTGTGATCTGCGAGTACCTGGACGAAACGGTAGCGCCGCGCCTGCACCCGAACGACGCGCTTGACCGAGCCCGGCATCGCGCCTGGATGGAGTTTGGCTCTGTGATCCTGAACTTGATCGCTGCGTTTTATAACGCTGGCGACGAGGCCGCATTGCTCAGTCGGGCCGGTGACATCCGCACGCGGTTCCAGCAGCTTGAGTCTTCGCTCAGCCCTGGGCCGTTCTTCAACGGAACTCACTTCAGCATCGTCGATGCCGTCTTTGGCCCGGTGTTCCGGTACTTCGACGTGTTCGACGCCATTGGCGACTTTGGCGACTTTGGCTTCTTCGTGGGCCTGCCAAATGTCAGTGCCTGGCGGGCTGCGCTGGCGCAACGCGGCTCGGTCATCTCATCCGTTGACCAGGACTATGCGGAGAAGCTGCTTGCGTTCTTGTCGGCGCGACAGTCCGCGCTGTCTCGCCGTATCGCGGCGGCGTTTGGTGATGAAGCGATCGGTTTGCCAGGCACCGCCACCCGATCCAAGCCCTGAGCCCAGTCAGCCGGGAGGCCACGCCTTTGGCACAGCCTTCAAATTGTCAAGGAGAACACCGCCATGCCCGAAACCGTGCTTGCCATCCCCGGCCTGCTGACGCAGGGCGATGCCGACGCCGTGATGTTCCAGCTGCAGGATCTGCCCTGTGTGAACCGGGCCGAGGTGGACTTGCTGACGCAGCGGGCACGGGTCGATCACACGGCGATGATTTCGGTGGACGACATCGCGGCGGCGCTGCTGGATGCGGGTTACGAGGCGCAGCCACTGGCGTTGTGACGCGCTGGGCCGCGCAGCCCGGGCGACCGAATCCACTGCACACCCGCGACGGTCCGGCTGCCCGCGCGGGGCGCTCGGATCGCTCGGATCGCTCGATCCGCTCGGAGGCCTGAGTCCTCTCGCCAACCCTCATGTGATTTCGTAATTACATCCTTACGATGCCAGCCGTGGCTGAACCAATCCCCCTGCGCGGCACTTCGCTCCACGACGGCGTGGCCGCTCGCTTGCGCACGATGGTGTTTGACGGTGAACTCGCACCGGGCGAGTTCGTCGATGAAACAGCGCTGGCCGATGCCTGGCAAGTCAGCCGCACGCCGCTGCGCGAAGCGCTGAAAGTGCTGGCCGCTGAAGGCCTGGTGGACCTGGTGCCGCACCGCGGCTGCCGCGTCACCCAACTCAGTGATGGCGACGCCGACGCCCTGTTCCCGGTGATGGCGCTGCTGGAAGGCCGCTGCGCCTTCGAAGCCGCCAGCAAGGCCAGTGACGAAGACCTGCACCAGCTGCGCCGCCTGCACGACGAACTGGAACGTTACGCGGCGGCGCAGGACATCGACGGCTACTACCGCGCCAACCACAGCTTTCACAGCTTTGTGCAGACGCTGGCCGACAACCGCTGGCTCGACCGCGTGACCAGCGACCTGCGCCGTTTCATGCGGCTGATGCGCGGGCGCCAACTGGCGCTGCCGGGGCGCATCCTGGCCTCGATCAACGAACACCGTGAGCTCATCGACGCCTTTGAGCAGCGCGACGCGGCGCGCACCGAACGCGCCATGCACGAACACCTGATGGCGCAACTGGTGGCGCTGAAGAAGCTGCGGCGCAGCCGTGCCCGGGCTGCTGCACCGGCCGTTGCTGCATCAATCACCGCCGCCTCACCCGCCGCCAAACCGCCCCCGCCGAAGGACCGCCGCCATGCTCGATGACATCCGCCACGCCGCCGCGCGCCAGCGCACCGCGCGCGCCGTGCGCCGCATGAAGGCCGACTGCAAGCGCCTGCTCGGCGAGAAGGGCGAGCTTGGCGGCATGGCCATCACGGCCGACCTGATCGAAAGGCTCGACAGCCTGGCCGACGAAGAACTGGAAGAGTTTTTCGACTACCTGGCCAGCGACCTGAGCCCCGACCCGCAGCGCGTGCTGCGCCTGGCGCAGGCCTACGCCGCCGCACCCGATGCGCCCACGCTGCTGGCGCTGTCGCGCGCCGCCGAACCCGCGCGCCAAGAACTGTTTCGGCGCCTGAACCGCATGCCCGGCGGCACCGACGCCGTGCTGCGCCTGCGCCGTGCCTTGCTCAAGCGGCTGGCGGACCGGCCCGAACTGGAAGTCATCGAAGCCGACCTGCTGCACCTGCTGACGTCGTGG
>JANNGN010000520.1:0-1907 GCA_031403895.1 Rubrivivax sp.
GGTGTGCGCTTCGGGCAGGTAGTGCAGCTTTTCAACCGACGAGCCCAGGCCCTGACCGAAGATTTCGCCACGCCCCAGCGCGATCAGCGAATGCGTGAGCTGGTAGCCCTTGCCCTGCGCGTACTTCGGGTTCCACGGGTCGAGATACGCCAGGATGCGTTCGCGCCGCAAGTCGTCGAAGGCGATGATGAGCGCGAAGGTGGCAATGATCACGGCCGCGATCAGGAAGAACATGCGTGCGTTGACGCCGCCCAGAAACAGGATGCCCATCGCGATGGTGGCAATCACGATGAAGGCCCCCATGTCAGGCTGGCGCAGCAGCAGCGCGCCGACGAAGGCGACCGCCACCACCATCGGCGTGACAGCGCGGAAGAATTTTTCGCGCGCGTCCATGCGCCGCACCATGTAGTTGGCCGCGTACAGCGCAATCGCCAGCTTGGCCAGTTCGCTGGGCTGGAAGTTCATGAAGCCAAGCGGAATCCAGCGCCGCGAGAAGTTCACCACCTTGCCGATGAACGGCACCAGCACCAGCACCAGCAGCAGGAGCGCGATCAGAAAAACGATCGGCGCGTGCTTCTCCCAGAACGAGATCGGCACCTGCACCGCCACCAGCGCGACGACGAAGGCGATGGCCAGCGACAACACATGGCGCTGCAGGAAATAGGATTGCGAGTAATTGGCGAACTTCGGGTTGTCGGGCATGGCGATGCTGGCCGAATAGACCATCACCACACCAAGCGCGACGAGCGCGCCGACCACCGCCACGAGCGTCTGGTCGAAAGCCATCAGGCGCACGGGACGCGCGCCGCCGATGTCGATCTGGTCGCGCACCGGCAGCGTGCCTTCGCCATGGGCTCTGCCACCGAGCCAGCTGCGCAGCGCATTGACACGGTTCAGCACGGCTGCATTCATGCTTGCCCCTGATCAGCGGCGTAGGCCTGCACGGCCGCCACAAAAACTTCGGCGCGATGGCCGTAGTTGCGGAACATGTCCAGGCTGGCGCAGGCCGGGCTGAGCAGCACGGCGTCACCGCGCTCGGCTTGTGCGAAGCACCAGGCGACCGCCATTTCCAGCGCTTGGAAGCGCTGCACCGGCAGGCCTGCGCCTTGGATGGCCGCTTCGATAGCCGCTGCATCGCGCCCGATGGTGGCCACCGCGCGCGCATGGCGCGCCAGTGGCTCGGCCAGCGGGCTGAAGTCCTGCCCCTTGCCGTCGCCGCCCAGGATCACCACCAGCTTGCCCGGCGCCTTGTCGGCACCCAGGCCGATCAGTGCGGCCACCGTGGCGCCGACGTTGGTGCCCTTGCTGTCGTCGAAGGCTTCGACCTCGTTGACGGTGGTGATGAACTGCACCCGGTGCGGCTCGCCGCCGTATTCGCGCAGGCCGTGCAACATCGGCGCCAGCGGGCAGCCGACGGCCGTTGCCAGCGCCAATGCGGCGAGCGCATTCGCGGCGTTGTGGCGGCCGCGCACGCGCAGTGCGTCGGCGGGCATCAGATGCTGCAGGTGGATCTCTTCTGCTTCGCCCTTCTTGCGTTTGAAACTGTCGTCAGTCGGCAGCGCACGCACGAGCCAGGTCATGCCGTTTTCCAGCACCAGGCCGAAGTCGCCAGGGTGCTGCGGGGCGCTGGTGCCGAAGCGCAGCACCGTGCGTTCGATCGGCTTGACCTTGTCCTTCGGCTTGCCCTTCACCAGCACGGGCACCGGCACCGGCGCCAGCACCAGCGCTTCAACGAGCGGATCGTCGCGGTTGATGAGCATCAGCGCCCGGCTGCCGTACACGCGCGCCTTGGCCGCCGTGTAGGCGGCCATGCTGCCGTGCCAGTCCAGGTGATCCTGCGTGATGTTCAGCACCACGCCAGCGTCGGGTTCGAAACCGCGCACGCCGGTGCCGCCGCCTTCCAGCTG
>JANNGN010000521.1:0-2683 GCA_031403895.1 Rubrivivax sp.
CCCCGCTACACCCCCACCACCTGCTTCGAAACCTTCCCCTTCCCCGCCGGCCTCACCCCCGCCGACACCGCGCACCAGCGCACCGAAACGCTTCCCGGCGGCGCGCTGATCCCGGCCGGACTAACGCCTGAAATACACGCACACGCAGCCGCCATCGCCCAGGCCGCGCAACGCCTGGTGGCCCTGCGCGACGCCTGGCTCAACCCGCCCGAGTGGACCGATCGTGTGCCCGAAGTCGTGCCGCTGGGCATGTCCTCGTCGCCGTACCCCGAGCGCATCGTCGCCAAGGCCGGCTTCGAAAAAGACCTCGCCAAACGCACGCTCACCAACCTCTACAACCAGCGCCCGGCCTGGCTGGCGCATGTACACGAAGCGGTGGACGCGGCCGTGGCGTTGGCCTACGGTTTTGGCGACTACACGCCCACGATGCCCGATGAAGAAATCCTGCGCCGGCTGCTGGCCTTGAACGGCGCGCGATCTGCCGCTGCGGAGTCGGTGGCCGACGCGGGGCCGGCGGCCTGAACTGTGTGCCATTGCTGCCGGAGATTGCCGATGGGACACGCCGCCCTCAACCTGCCGATGACCGCTGCCGAGTTCCTGGCCTGGGAAGAGACGCAGACCGTCAAGCACGAGTTCGTGCGCGGTGAGGTGTTCGAAATGGGTCGGCCCGGTGAAGCCTATGCCATGGCGGGAGCCGGTGAGGCCCATGTCACGCTGACGGGCAACGTGTTCATTGCGCTGCGGCGGCATTTGAAGGGCACAAGCTGCCGCTGCTTCTTTGTCGATATGAAGTTGCGCGTCGAGGCAGCCGAGGCCTACTTCTACCCCGACTTGATGGTGACCTGCACCGCAGCGGACGCGAAGGACCCGCTGGTCAAGCGTGAGCCTGTGCTGCTGGTGGAGGTGCTATCGCCCAACACCGCTGCCTACGACCGGGGCGACAGATTCGCCGCCTACCGCCAGCTGCCGTCCTTGCGTGAGTACGTCTTGATCGACCCGCAATCCCGCCGCTGCGATGTGTTCCGGCTGCAGGACGACGGTCTGTGGGTGCTGCACCCCTTCGAGGCCGGACAAGACCTGCGCCTGGCTTCGGTCGATCTCGACTTGCCGGCAGCGGACTTGTGGGACGAAGTGCCGTTGGTATCGGCCAACAAAGCGGCGGACGCTGAGTAGGCATTTCGCGCCGCACCGCGCCGCGTTGCACCACACCGCAAGAAAAACGGGCGACTTTCGTCGCCCGTTCTCTCTGGCCTGTCAGCGGGCCGCCACGGTTTTTCAGAGCCCAGCCGCCGCCCTCAGCGCCGCAGTCTTGTCAGTCCTCTCCCAGCTGAACTCCGGCTCATCACGCCCGAAGTGCCCATATGCAGCCGTCTTTTCATAGATCGGGCGCAGCAGGTCCAGCATCAGGATGATGCCCTTGGGCCGCAGGTCGAAGATGTCGCCCTTGGCCACGATGGCCGACAGGCGCTCGTCGCTGACGACGCCGGTGCCTTCGGTATAGACCGTGATGTTCATCGGCTTGGCCACGCCGATGGCGTAGGCAACCTGAATCTGGCACTGCTTGGCCAGGCCGGCGGCGACGATGTTCTTCGCCACATAACGCGCAGCATACGCGGCAGAACGGTCCACCTTGGAAGGGTCCTTGCCGCTGAAGGCGCCACCACCGTGCGGACAGGCGCCGCCGTAGGTATCGACGATGATCTTGCGCCCGGTCAGGCCGCAGTCGCCCTGCGGGCCGCCCACCACAAAGCGGCCGGTGGGGTTGATGAGGTACTTGGTCTCGGCCGTCAGCCATTCCTTGGGCAGCACCGGCTTGATGATCTCTTCGCGCACCGCTTCATAGAACGCGTCGGTCATCTTGTGGCCCAGGCTGTACTCGGGCGCGTGCTGGGTGGACAGGACCACGGTGTCGATCGAGTGGGGTTTCCCATTCACGTAGCGCATCGTGACCTGGCTCTTGGCGTCGGGCCGCAGGAAGGGCAGGCGGCCGTCCTTGCGCAGTTGCGCTTGCCGTTCGACCAGGCGGTGCGCGTAGTAGATTGGCGCGGGCATCAGGTCTGGCGTTTCGTCGCAGGCGTAGCCGAACATCAGGCCCTGGTCGCCGGCGCCGATGTTGAGGTGGTCGTCGCTGGCGTGATCCACGCCCTGCGCGATGTCGTTGCTCTGCTTGTCGTAGCAGACCATCACCGCGCAGCCCTTGTAGTCGATGCCGTATTCGGTGTTGTCGTAGCCGATGCGCTTGATGGTGTCGCGCGCGACCTGGATGTAGTCAACGTGGGCGTTGGTGGTGATCTCGCCCGCAAGAACCACCAGGCCGGTGTTGCACAGCGTCTCTGCCGCGACGCGGCTGCGCGGGTCTTGCTTGAAGATGGCGTCGAGGATGGCGTCCGAGATCTGGTCGGCGACCTTGTCGGGGTGGCCTTCAGAGACGGATTCGGATGTGAAGAGGAAGTCGTTCGCCACGGTGTGGTCTCCAGTTGATTGACGGTCTGATTCGGCGTCGTCGCTGGTCAGAAGGTCTGGAGCCGCGGCGAACGCTTTAGCGAATTTGTTGAGCTTGTGCAGGGGGTTGAGGCATGGCCACAACAGTCCCTTCATCAGCCCGGCGGTGCCCGGTATCTTCAAAGATATGCTCGGCCCCGCTGTCGCCCCGCAAGTTGTTCTTTAACTCGGCGATGGGCGA
>JANNGN010000522.1:0-2962 GCA_031403895.1 Rubrivivax sp.
CAGCCAGATCAGCAGCGAGTCACTCAAGGCCGAAGTCACGTCCAGCGGCAATGTGCGTTTTCGCCGCGACGGCCGCACCTACGTCATCCACGTCGATGACCGTGACGCCTTGTACTTCCGCCTGACGATGGCTTTCGTGGCCGATGACAAGAGCCATGAGATGCGCCAGCGCAGGCTGGAGGGCTGCAACACGGCCACAGCCGAAGTCAAGGTGATCAAGTGCTTCCTTGACGAGGACGGCGACCTCAACTTCGCGGCCGAGATGTTCCTGATCGTGCCCGGAGACTTCAAAGCCTCCTTCACGCGCACGCTGCGTGCCCTGGACAGCGCCCACGACCGCTACACGCGCAAGATGGCCGAGACGCGCTGAGAACGGCGCTCAGAAGCGCGGTGCCGGCCCTTCGCCCTGGCGCTTGGGCTCGCACTGCATGTCCATCAGGCCCAGCACTTCACCGGCCGGGCCGACGATCTCGCCTTCGAGCTGACCTGTCTGGCGGTCGATCGAGAACCGTGTGACGGCCATCTTCTGGAACGGCGGAAACCAGGTGAAGAGCCAACTGCCACGCCAATCGACGTAGGCCCGGCTCGTCGGCGCCGGGCTGTAGGCGGCGGAATAGTGGGTCTGCGTGGCGACATACTTCATGCGTTCGCCCGTGGGAAGCACATTCGAACGCTGCACGAAGGCAGTCATGTTGTTGTCGCGCAGGGCGAGCTCAAGATGAGCGGTGCCGCGTTTGGCCGCACTGCGAACGGCCCGGGTGCGCGCCTGCACGTTGACGTCGTAGTCGTTCTTGTCGCTGGACGATTCGGGCGCTGCTTCCACGGCGCGTGGCGCCACGGCGGACTCTGCGGCGAGCCCGGCAGACGCCCCGGGCTGCAAGCCGGCCGCGATGCTGCCCTGGCACTGCAGGTACAGGTGGAACATCTGGGCTTGGGCAGGTGGCACTGCCAAAGCCAGCGCCACTGCCGACACGGCGGTGCCCAGGCTGCGGACCACCGGGGCGTTCACTTCTTCACAGGCGGCCTGGCACCGGTACCGACTTCGCGCCCGGCCTCGGTCTGACCGCCCTGCACGCCCAACCGACCGCCCGCACCCAGCCCGCCACGCACGGTTTGCGCCTTGTACTCGCGCAAGGCGACAACCATCTTGTTGTAAGCATCGACGAACGCCGACGCCACCATCTTGCCTTCGGGCGTGTTCGTGTAGCCGCCACCACCGCCGGCGCCGAAGGCCGAGAACACACTGCCGCCGAGGCCGAAGTCCCAGTTTTTGGAGTAGCCCTCGGCGGCGGAAATCTGCACCGTGGAGCGCACATCCACCAGCAGCAGGATGGTCCCGGCTTCGTTCATCTTGGCGCTGCCGGCCACGGCACCCGCCCCCGGCACGATACGGTTCAGCAGCCCACCGATGGCGCCACTGCCACCCGAGGTGCCACGGGCGTTCATCATGATTTCCGGGCTCATCGAGTAGTCGGCGCCGACCTGCTGGCCGGTGCCGAAGTTGCTGCCGGCGCGGCCTTCTTCGCCGCGCATCTGGCCGCGCTCGTTCTGGATGCCCTGCATGGCCCGGCCGCGCTCCACCACTGCAAAACAGTTGGACTGCTGGATCATCATGCGCAGCAAAGGCACCGTGGAGCCCAGGCGGTAGCTGCTGTTGTAGTGGTTGTACCAAGGGGCGTTGGTGTTCTCTTCGATCCGGATCGTGCCCAGGGTCTCGGGGCATCGTTCCAGCTTGCTGTTGCCACCCGCAGACGTGGCGCCGCCAGTGGCACCGGTGACCGGGGACGCGCTTCCACCGCCCATGGTCGGCGTGGTCGCCAGACAGCCTCCGAGGAGTGAAGCCGCCGCCACGGCGCCAAGCTTTACCCATCCACCCAAACTCAATGCATGCATGAAGTGATCCCCCAGTTTCCGGCCCTTTCGGCCGTGTACTCGCCTCTGTCAGAGTGCGTAAGCAGTTGCTACTTCTACTGCAAGGTGGGTGGCGATAGCGGCGCTTTCGTACTGTCAATCGTGGGGGGGGAGGGGAAGTCGCTACTCCCCCAGGTACGCCGCCCTGACCTTCGGGTCATTCAGCAACGACTTGGCGTCCCCTGTCATCGTGATTTCACCGGACTCCATCACGTAGCCGCGGTTGGCCAGGCCGAGCGCGCGCGATGCGTTCTGCTCCACCAGCAGCACCGTGGTGCCGCGGCTGTGGATGTCGGCCACGACTTCGAATATCTTGTCCACCATGATCGGGCTCAGGCCCATGCTGGGTTCGTCCAGCAACAGCACCTTCGGATTGGCCATCAGCGCGCGGCCCATCGCCAGCATCTGCTGTTCACCGCCGCTCATGGTGCCGGCCAGTTGCGTGGCGCGTTCCTTCAGGCGCGGAAAGATGGCAAAGACTTTGTCGATGTCGAGCAGGATCTGCGCCTTGTCGTTGCGCACGAAGGCGCCCATCTGCAAGTTTTCGGTGATCGTCATGCGCGTGAACGTGCCGCGGCCTTCGGGCACCATCACCAGGCCCTGCTTGACCAGTTCCCAGGCGCCCTGGCCCTTGATGGACTTGCCCATGAACTCGATCTGGCCGTCGGCCATGGTCTGGGTGCCGGTGATGGCCTTCAGCGTGGTCGTCTTGCCGGCGCCGTTGGCACCGATCAGGCACACGAGTTCGCCCTGGCGCACTTCGAAGCTCACGCCCTTGACGGCCTGGATGCCGCCGTAGGCGACTTTGAGACCGCTGACCTTGAGGAGTGTCGTGCCCAGCGCGCTCATGCTGCTGCCGCCTTGTGTCCCGCGCCCAGGTAGGCCTCGATCACCTTTTCATTGCGCTGCACATCGGCCGGGTTGCCTTCGGCGATCTGCTTGCCGTAGTCGAGCACGGTGACGCGGTCGCACAGGCCCATCACCAGCTTCACATCGTGTTCGATCAGCAGGATCGTGCGGCCGTCCTTGCGGATGCGGTCGATCAGCTCTC
>JANNGN010000523.1:0-1785 GCA_031403895.1 Rubrivivax sp.
CGCCAGCACGATGCGGCCCAAGCGGCTGGGGACGTGAGCGGTGGCTTGGAGGTGGTGGAATTTCATGGGGGTGTCCTGTGTTTGAGAAACCTGGATTCGCTCCCAGGATTAAGTGATTCATTGCTGTAACCCAATAAACACGGGCGCAATCAGCTATGAAATTGATAGCTACTGCGGCTCCGTCGCGAGTCGGGCCGCAGCGCGAACCCGGCGCGGGCGCAGCGCTGCAGTGTCGTTCCCGTCTTCACGCTGGCCCACCGCTGCAGCGCTTGCCAGCGGGCTCGCCGCCGCAGCGCTGGCGCCCCAGGCGCGCAGCACGGCGTAGCTGCGCCAGGGCTTCCAGGCCTGCGAGGCCAGTTCGGCCTCTCGCGCCGGGTGCTTCGCCGTCTGCACCCCGAGCGCCTTGTGCAGCGCCACGTCGCCAGCGGGAAAGGCGTCGGGCCAGCGCAGCGCGCGCATCGCGATGTACTGCGCCGTCCAGTCGCCGATGCCGGACAGCGTTTTCAGCAGCGCGACAGTAGCCGGCACATCGACGCCGGCATGCAGCTGCAATTGCCCGCTTTGCACCGCACGCGACAGCGCGACGATGGCGGCCTGCCGCTGCCGCACGATGCCGATGCCTCCGAGCGCATCGCTGCTGCTCTCTGCCAGCGCCGCCGCAGTCGGAAACAGCCGCATCAAATGCGGCCAGGGCGTTTCAAGCGCTGCGCCGAAACGCAGGACCAGCCGCTGCGCCAGCGTGCGCGCCGCCGCCACCGTGATCTGCTGGCCGAGCACGGCACGCACGGCCAGCTCGAAGCCGTCGAGCGCGCCCGGCACGCGCAGGCCATCGCCCTGCGGGAAGCTTGCATGCAGCGCGGCGTTGATGGGCTGCGGATCGGCGTCCAGGTCGCACAGCGCGCGCACCCGGCGTATCACCAGCGGCAGCACCGGACACAGTGAGTCGCTGACTTCAAGCTGCAGCTGCGTGCCCGGCTCGTCGAAGCTGATGCGCAGCCAGCCGGTGTGCAGCACGCCGTCAGGTGATTCAACGCCGAAGGTGCGTGTGATGCTGGCCGCCTGCCCGTCGCCCGCCACCGACTCGATTCCGGCTATCGCCCGCCGACTGAAAAATGCCAGCATCGCTGCCACGTCGTAAGGCGGGCGGTAGCCGAGCCGCACGGTGATGCCCGGCGTGCTGCGCTTCGTTTGGCCCGCGCCTTCGCGGCGCAGCTGCGTTGGATTGAGCCGGTAGTGCTTTGCGAACGCCGCATTGAAGCGCCGCACGCTGGCAAAGCCGCTGGCCAGCGCCACCTCGGTGATCGCTAGCTGCGTGTCGGTCAGCAATTGCTTGGCCGTCAGCAGCCGCCGGGTTTGCAGATACTGCAGCGGCGAGACGCCGAACTGCGCCTCGAAAATGCGCCGCAGGTGGCGGGTACTGATACCCATTCTGGCGGCGAGTGCGTTCATCGTCGAAGCCCCAGGCTGCAGGGCTGAAACGGCCGAAGAGTTTTCATCCGAGTTGGGGCCGCGGGACTGGCTTTGCCAGACCGCAGGCGCAGCGGCCCCCTCGGGGGGCAGTGAACCACACGAAGTGGGGAGCGTGGGGGCTTCAAGTAGATGGGCTGCTTGCTGCGCCAGCACACTGCTCGCGTCGTGCATCGACCAGCGCATGCCCTGCGGAGCCAGCGCGTCCGGATCGACGCGTGCGAGCTCGAGCAAACCCGGCGGCTGCTGACGGCCAAGCAATTGCTGACCGACACCGCGCTGCCCATCACCGAGGTGGCGCTGGCCAGCGGCTTTGCC
>JANNGN010000524.1:0-1890 GCA_031403895.1 Rubrivivax sp.
GGCGCTGCAGACCGAGGGTGCGTCGCAGGTTTTGATCTAGCTCTTTGATCTAGTCGCCAATGCGCGTGAAGCGTGGTTGCCTGACGCCGGCGATCACCACCTCCTCAAAGAACATCGCGTAGGGCCGCACCCAGTCGCCGACGTCGCTGTCCAGCGGCCGGTACAGCACCAGCGGCGCCAGCGTTTCGCTGTGGCGCACGACGCCGAGCAGTTGGTATTCGCCGCCCTTGTAGTGGCGGTAGCGGCCCAGCGGCGGCAGGGGCAGGGCGGGGAGATCGGCTTCGGGCTTGGGCATGGGGGGGCAGGATAATCGGCCCGATGCACCCGAACGCCTTGTTAGATCTTTCGACCGAACTGCTCCGCTCCGTCCTCAAGTTCGACGCCGCTGCCGACGGCCTGCTGTCGATGTTCTTCCGCAAGCATCGCGACCTGGGCCCGCGCGAAAGGCACACGCTGGCCGAGACCACCTACACCGTGCTGCGCCAGCGTTTGCTCTACCAGCATCTGGCGCAGGCCGCCAAGGGCGCTGACGGTCCGGTCGAGCGCCGGCTTGCGATCCTGGCCTGGCAAGGCAACGAAGGTTTCCTGCGCGGCGCGCTCAATCCGCAAGAGCAGACCTGGCTCGCGGAAGTGGCCAAGATCGACCGCGCCGCGCTGCCCGAAAAACTGCGCCACAACTTGCCCGACTGGCTGGCCAACCCCTTGCGCGAAGCGCTCGCGGACGAGTTCTGGCCGCTGGTCGATGAACTGGCCCGCGCCGCGCCGCTGGACCTGCGCGTCAACATCCTGAAGGGCAAGCGTGAAGACGCTCAGCGCACCTTGCTGGACGCCGGCATCGACGCCATGCTGACGCCCCACTCACCCTGGGGCCTGCGCATCCAGGGCAAACCGGCGCTGACCAAGCTGCCGCTCGTCATGGGTGGCGGTGTGGAGGTGCAGGACGAAGGCAGCCAGCTGCTGGCGCTGATCCCCGCCGCGAAGCGCGGCGAAATGGTGGTGGATTTCTGCGCCGGCGCCGGCGGCAAGACATTGGCACTGGGCGCGGCCATGCGCAATACGGGGCGGCTGTATGCCTTTGACACATCGGGCCATCGGCTCGAATCGATGAAGCCGCGCCTGGCACGCAGCGGCCTGTCCAACGTACACCCGGCGCAGATCGCCCACGAGCGCGACGACCGCGTCAAGCGCCTGGCCGGCAAGATCGACCGCGTGCTGGTGGATGCGCCTTGCTCTGGCCTGGGCACGCTGCGCCGCAACCCCGACCTGAAGTGGCGCCATGGCCCGAAGGCGCTGGACGAGTTGCAAGCCAAGCAGACGGCCATACTGGCCAGCGCCGCGCGGTTGCTCAAACCCGGCGGTCGGCTGGTGTATGCCACCTGCAGCCTGCTGGCGGTGGAAAACGAGCGTGTCGCGGAAGCCTTCAGTGCAGCCCACGCGGCCGACTTCGAAGCCGTGCCGGCGCTGGCCGCGCTGGACGCAGCCCGCGCCGCCGACCCGGCCTCACTCGTTGCAGGCCCATTCCTGCGCCTGTGGCCGCACCGCCACCAGACTGACGGTTTTTTTGCCGCGATCTGGCAAAGGCGTTGAAAAATTGGCTTCACGCCATCATCTGCAGCGAAGTTGCGATGAAGTCCGGCGACGAATCTCGAACTGTGGGCACTCTCTAAGCATTAACCACAACGGCCTGGGCGGTGCCGCCCCTACAATCCGGTTGTAACTTCTTTCCTGCAAGGACCTTAGCTGATGGACCAACTCTGGCTGGCGCACGACTCTCTTGTGGAATGGCTTTCACACGGGCTGCTCGCTGCTTCCTGGTGGCAGGTCCTCCTGTACACGCTGGTGACGACGCACATCACCATCTCGGCCGTCACCATCTTCCTGCACCGCGCA
>JANNGN010000525.1:0-1707 GCA_031403895.1 Rubrivivax sp.
CGACGCCAGCAGCCCGGCAAAGCCGGTCCTGCGGCGTCTGCTGGGCTGGCAGCGCACGGGTCTTGTTCGCTGCCGACTTGCGTTGCATGAAAGGAGCCACTGACATGAAGACACCTTCCTCGCCCCCCATCGCCCACGGCCAGCCCTGGCAGGTGGCGGGCGTGACGCTTTCGAGCCGGTTTTTTCTCGGCACCTCGCACTACCCCTCGCCGCAGGTTTTGAGCGACGCGGTCGCTGCCGCCGGCACCGAGGTGCTCACCGTCGGCCTGCGCCGCCTGCAGCCTGACAGTGGCGGCGGCAACAGCTTCTGGCAGCGTGTGCAGGCGATGGGTTGCCACATTCTGCCGAACACGGCCGGCTGCCACAGCGCTGAGGAAGCCATCACGCTGGCGCAGATGGCGCGCGAGATTTTCGGCACCACCTGGATCAAGCTCGAAGTGATCGGCGACGACTACACGCTGCAGCCCGACCCGCAGGGCACGCTGGAGGCCGCGACCGTGCTGGCGCGCGATGGCTTCGCCGTCTTCGCCTACACCACCGACGACCTGGTGATCGCGCAACGGCTGCGAGACGCTGGCTGCGCCGCCGTGATGCCCTGGGCCGCTCCGATCGGCACCGGCCGCGGGCCGCTCAATCCGTATGCGCTCGAAACCATGCGGCGTCGCCTGCCTGATGCGGTGCTGATCGTCGATGCCGGGCTGGGTCGGCCGTCGCACGCCGCGCAGGTCATGGAGCTGGGTTTCGACGCGGTGCTGCTGAACACGGCGGTGGCGCAGGCAGGCGACCCGGTGCGCATGGCGCGCGCCTTTGCCGATGGCGTGGCGGCCGGGCGTGCGGCCTATGAATCGACGCCCATGCCCGAGCGCACGGCGGCGCAGGCTTCGACGCCTACCGTGGGTGTGCCGTTCTGGCATGCGCAGTGATGGGACGCCGGTATTGCTCACCACGAGGGGAACAGGCATGACTGGACCATTGGCTTTTCCAGCTCTCATTGCCCGCATCGGCTTCTACCCCGTCGTCCCGACAGCCGACTGGGTGCAGCGCCTGCTTGGCTGGGGCGTTCGAACGATCCAGTTGCGCATCAAAACCGTGGACCACCCGCCCGAACAGATTGCCGCCGAGGTGTATGCCGCGATTGAAGCGGGCCGCGCGGTGCCGGGCGCGCAGGTCTTCATCAACGATCACTGGCAACTGGCGCTTGATGGTGGCGCGTATGGCGTTCATCTGGGGCAGGAAGACTTGACGGGTGTTGGTGGGGCAGACATTCGAGCGCTGCGCAGCGCCGGCCTGCGGCTGGGCCTGAGCACGCACACGCCGGCCGAGCTCGCGCGCGCGCGCGCGGTGCAGCCCAGCTACCTGGCGATCGGGCCGATCTACCCGACCACGCTGAAGAAAATGCCCTACGAGCCGGTCGGGCTGGAGCGCCTGGCCTTGTGGCTGCCGCAGGCCGCGCCTTACCCCGTCGTGGCGATTGGCGGGATTTCGCTCGAGCGTCTGCCCGGTGTGATGGCCTGCGGTGTCGATGGCGCGGCGGTGGTCAGTGCGGTCACGCTGGCAGCGGACCCACGTCAGGCGGTGCTGCAGGGGCTGGCCTTGACCATTTGAGCCGCATTGATCTGCATCAAGCTGCAGGAGCGCACCGTGTGAGACGCTGGGGTCCTTCAAACTCTTGCAGTGCGCACACGGAGGAACGGCCATGGTCCCCGC
>JANNGN010000526.1:0-5339 GCA_031403895.1 Rubrivivax sp.
CGACAACCTGGTCTTCGTCGTCAACTGCAACCTGCAGCGCCTGGATGGGCCTGTCCGCGGCAACGGCAAGATCATTCAAGAGCTGGAAGGCGAATTCCGCGGCGCCGGCTGGAACGTCATCAAGCTGATCTGGGGCAAGGAGTGGGACGGCCTCTTGGCGCGCGACAAGGACGGCGCGCTGCGCAAGATCATGATGGACACGCTGGACGGCGACTACCAGGCCTTCAAGGCCAATGACGGTGCTTTCGTGCGCAAGAACTTCTTCGGCCGCACGCCCGCCACGCTGGAGATGGTGGCCAAGATGAGCGACAGCGAGATCTGGAACCTGCGCCGTGGTGGCCACGACGCGCAGAAGGTGTATGCCGCCTTCCACCGCGCCAACACCACCAAGGGCCAGCCGACGGTGCTGCTGGTGAAGACGGTCAAGGGCTGGGGCATGGGCAGCGCCGGTGAAGGCAAAAACACCGCGCACCAGGCCAAGAAGCTGAGCGACGAGGACATCAAGTTCTTCCGCGACCGCTTCAACATCCCCATTCCCGACAGCCAGCTGGCAGACATTCCCTTCTACAAGCCCAGCGACGACACGCCGGAGATGAAGTACCTGCACGAGCGCCGCAAGGCACTCGGTGGCTACCTGCCCAAGCGCCGCGTGAAGGCCGATGAGAGCTTCACGGTACCCCCGCTCGAAACCTTCAAGGCGGTGCTCGAACCCACGGCCGAAGGCCGCGAGATCAGCACCACCCAGGCCTACGTGCGCTTCCTGACGCAATTGCTGCGCGACCCCGCGCTGGGCCCGCGTGTGGTGCCGATATTGGTTGACGAAGCGCGCACCTTCGGCATGGAGGGTCTGTTCCGCCAGATCGGCATCTACAACCCCGAAGGCCAGAAGTACACGCCGGTCGATAAAGATCAGGTCATGTACTACAAGGAGATGGTCAACGGCCAGATCCTGCAGGAGGGCATCAATGAGGCCGGCGGCATGGGCAGCTGGATCGCGGCCGCGACGTCGTATTCGACGAACAACCGCATCATGGTGCCGTTCTACATCTACTACTCGATGTTCGGCTTCCAGCGCATCGGCGACATGGCCTGGGCCGCAGGCGACATGCAGGCGCGCGGTTTCCTGCTGGGCGGCACCAGCGGCCGCACGACGCTGAACGGCGAAGGCCTGCAGCACGAAGACGGCCACAGCCACATCCTGGCCGGCACGATTCCCAACTGCATCAGCTACGACCCGAGCTTCGCGCACGAGGTGGGCATCATCCTGCACCATGGCCTGAAGCGCATGGTGGAGAAACAGGACAACGTCTATTTCTACATCACGCTGCTGAACGAAAACTACCCAATGCCGGGCCTGAAGGCGGGCACCGAAGAACAAATCCTGAAAGGCATGTACTTGCTGCAGGAAGGTGCGAAAAAGACGCCGCGCGTGAATCTATTGGGCAGCGGCACGATCCTGCGCGAAAGCATGGAAGCCAAGAAGCTGCTTGAAGCCGAATGGGGCGTGGCGGCCAACGTCTGGAGCTGCCCGAGCTTCAACGAGCTGGCGCGCGACGGCCAGGACTGTGAACGCTGGAACCTGCTGCACCCCACCGACACGGCACGCGTGCCTTTCGTGGCGCAGCAACTGGGCGCGCATGCCGGCCCCGTGATCGCGTCCACCGACTACATGAAGAACTACGCCGAGCAGATCCGCGCTTTCATGCCGCGCGACAAGGGCATCAGCCGAACCTTCAAAGTGTTGGGCACCGACGGCTTCGGCCGCAGCGACTTCCGCAGCAAGCTGCGCGAGCACTTCGAGATCAACCGCCACTACATCGTGGTGGCGGCGCTGAAGACGCTGGCTGACGAAGGCACACTGCCGGCGGCCAAGGTGCTGGAGGCAATCAAGAAGTACGGCATCAACGCCGACAAGATCAACCCGCTGTACGCATAACAACACGACGGAGACAAGGCATGGCGATCGTGGAAGTCAAGGTCCCGGACATCGGTGACTTCAAGGAAGTGGAAGTCATCGAGCTGATGGTCAAGCCCGGTGACGCGGTGGTGGTCGATCAGAGCCTGCTGACGGTGGAGTCGGACAAGGCGTCGATGGAGATTCCGTCGTCGGCCGCAGGCGTGGTGAAAGAGATCAAGGTCAAGCTCGGTGACAAGGTGGCGATGGGCTCGCTGGTGCTGCTGCTGGAGACGGCGGGTGAGGCTGCGGCTGCGCCTGCTGCCCCCGCAGCCCCGCCGGCCCCGGCTGCAGCGACCGCGCCCGTCGCAGCCGCCGCACCGGTGGCCGTGGCAAGTGGCCCGGTCGAGGTGCTGGTGCCCGACATCGGCGACTTCGACGAAGTCACCGTGATCGAGGTCTTTGTGAAGGCTGGCGACGCGGTGAAGGTGGAGCAAAGCCTGGTCACGGTCGAGAGCGACAAGGCGTCGATGGAAATCCCGTCGTCGCACGCCGGCACCGTGCAGCAACTGCTGGTGAAGGTGGGCGACAAGGTCAAGAAGGGTTCGCCGATTGCGATGCTGCTGGGTGTGGCGGGTGCGGGTGTGAGTGCGGGTGCGCCTGGCGCGCCGGCAACGGCGGCACCGGTTGCTGCTGCGGCACCTGCGGCAGCGCCTGCCACTGCGGCAGCCCCTGCAGCCGCCGTGCCGGCGCACGATCCGACGGCCGCCAAGGGCGCACTGCCGCATGCCTCGCCATCGATCCGCCGCTTCGCGCGCGAACTCGGTGTACCGCTGGCGGAAGTGAAGGGCTCGGGCCCCAAGGGCCGCATCACGCAGGCCGACGTGCAAGGCTTCGTCAAGGGCGTGATGGCCGGCGACGCAAAGACCGAAGCGCAGAAGGCCAAGGCGCCGGCGGCTGCTGCGGGTGGTGGCGCCTTTCCCGGCTTGCTGCCGTGGCCGCAAGTGGACTTCAGCAAGTTTGGCCCTGTCGAGCGCAAGGACCTGAGCCGCATCAAGAAGATCAGCGGCGCCAACCTGCACCGCAACTGGGTCGTTATTCCGCACGTCACCAACCACGACGATGCCGACATCACCGAGCTTGAAGCCTTCCGCGTGCAGCTGAACAAGGAAAACGAGAAGAGCGGCGTCAAGGTCACGATGCTGGCCTTCCTCATCAAGGCCAGCGTGGCGGCGCTGAAGAAGTTTCCCGAGTTCAATTCATCGCTGGACGGGGACCAGATCGTCCTGAAGAACTATTTCCACATCGGCTTCGCCGCCGACACGCCCAACGGCCTGGTGGTGCCGGTGATCAAGGACGCCGACAAGAAGGGCATCTTCCAGATCAGCACCGAAATGGGTGACCTGGCGAAGAAGGCGCGCGACGGCAAGATGGCGCCTGCCGACATGAGCGGCGGCTGCTTTTCCATCAGCAGCCTGGGCGGCATTGGCGGGCGCTACTTCACGCCCATCATCAACGCGCCCGAGGTTTCGATTTTGGGCGTGTGCAAGAGCAGCACCGAACCGCGCTGGGACGGCAAGGCTTTTCAGCCGCGCTTGATCCTGCCGCTAAGCCTGAGCTGGGACCACCGCGTCATCGATGGCGCTTCGGCAGCGCGATTCAATGCGTACTTTGGGCAGATCCTCGCGGACTTCAGGCGAGTCCTTCTTTGAGCACCATCGTCGTCGCCCGCAAGGGCGGCAGCGTGGCCATTGCATCGGACTCGCTCGTGACTTTTGGCGACACGCGGCTGCCGCACGGCTACGAGGCGAACGCGAAGATGTTCACCGTGGCCGGCTCCTGGGTGGGTGCGGTGGGCACCACCGCGCACATGCCGGTGTTGCGCCAGGCTCTGCTGTCGCTGCCGAAGGAAGAGCTTCAGCTGCACT
Organism: Rubrivivax sp.; assembly: GCA_031403895.1. Taxonomy (GTDB): domain Bacteria; phylum Pseudomonadota; class Gammaproteobacteria; order Burkholderiales; family Burkholderiaceae_C; genus Rubrivivax. The sequence goes on from JANNGN010000526.1 coordinate 3,823, forward strand.
CTCGCGATGCACTCTTCGACACCTTCCTGCGCCTGCACCCCAAGCTCAAGGAACGCTTCTTCCTCAACACCAAAGAGCAGGACAGCGACCCGTATGAGAGCAGCCAGTTCTCGATATTGATCGCCAATGTGCACGGCATCTTCGGTGTCGAAAGCTACCGCGAAGTCTTCGAGTTCGACCGCTTCTGGGCCATCGGCTCAGGCCGGCGCTTTGCACTCGGGGGCATGCACGCCACCTGGGCCAGAGCCAAGACCGCACGTGAAGTGGCGCAGGCCGGCGTGCTGGCAGGCTGCGAATTCGACACCAGTTCTGCCGGCCCGGTGCGGGTGCAGACCTTCAAACTGAAAAGCTAAAGACCCAAGGAACAAGCGTATGGCGCTCATCGACATCAAGGTGCCGGACATCGGCGACTTCAAGGAAGTGGCTGTGATCGAAGTGCTGGTCAAGCCCGGCGACACCGTCAAGCCCGAACAGAGCCTGATCACCGTGGAAAGCGACAAGGCCTCGATGGAGATTCCGTCGTCGGCTGGCGGCGTGGTGAAGGAGCTCAAGGTCCAGATCGGCGACAAGGTGGCCGAAGGGTCGGTGGTGCTGTCGCTGGAGACAGGTGCAGCGGCTGCCGTTGCGCCGGCACCCGCGCTTGCTGCCAAATCGGTCTCCGTCGCGGCCACTGTCGCGGCGCCTGTTGCGGCGCCTGTTGCGGCGCCAGCCGCCGCCGCCTCTGCCCCTGCAGCCGCCAGTTATGCCGGCGGTGCCGACCTCGAATGCGACATGCTGGTGCTGGGTGCCGGCCCCGGCGGTTATTCAGGCGCCTTCCGCGCCGCCGACCTCGGCATGAAGACGGTGCTGGTCGAACGTTACCCGGTGCTCGGCGGTGTCTGCCTGAACGTCGGCTGCATCCCGAGCAAGGCGCTGCTGCACGTGGCGTCGGTGATGGACGAAGTGACTCACTTCGCCGACCTCGGCGTCACTTTCGACAAGCCCAAGCTCGACATGGTCAAGCTGCTGGCGCACAAGAACAAGGTCGTCGGCAAGCTGACTGGCGGCCTGGCCGCGATGGCCAAGATGCGCAAGGTGACGGTGCTCACGGGCGTGGGCGAATTTGCCGACCCGCATCACTTGAAGGTTACCGGCGCAGACGGCAAAGTGCAGACCATCCGCTTCAAGAACGCCATCATCGCGGCGGGCTCTGAGGCCGTGAAGCTGCCGTTTCTGCCGCAGGACGACCGCATCGTCACCAGCACCGGCGCGCTGGAGTTGCGCCAGAAACCCGAACGCATGCTCGTCATCGGTGGCGGCATCATCGGCCTGGAAATGGGCACGGTGTACAGCACGCTGGGTGCACGGCTGGACGTGGTGGAGATGCTCGACGGCCTGATGCAAGGCGCCGACCGCGACCTCGTCAAGGTCTGGCAGAAGATGAATGCCAAGCGCTTTGACAAGCTGATGCTGAAGACAAAGACCGTCGGCGCTGAAGCCACCAAGGACGGCATCCGCGTCATGTTCGAAGGCCTGGA
>JANNGN010000527.1:0-7268 GCA_031403895.1 Rubrivivax sp.
GAGGGAGTAGCCTGTTGTGCAAGCCGGGTTGAACAGGACGCCATCGTCTCGCTGGCGGCCTGCGCTGTCCTTTCTGCGCGGTATCGCTGCGTAACGTTTTTTGTCAGCGTGGCGATGGAACAATCCGGCAGCGTTGATTCACCCGATCCTTCAGCAACGGAGTATTTCCATGACCCTCAAAGGCAAGACTGCACTCATCACCGGTTCCACCAGCGGCATCGGCCTCGGCATGGCGCAGGTGCTGGCCGCCCAGGGCGCGAACATCGTGCTCAACGGCTTTGGCGACTTCGAGCCCGCCAGGGCGGCCATCGCAGCGCTGGGCGCCAAGGTGGAATACCACGGCGCCGACATGAGCAAGCCGGCCGAGATCGAAGCCATGATGGCTTTCGCGGCGCAGAAGTTCGGCGCTGTTGACGTGCTGGTCAACAACGCCGGCATCCAGCATGTGGCCAAGGTCGAGGACTTTGCGCCCGACCGGTGGGACGCCATCATCGCCATCAACCTGAGCAGCGCGTTCCACACCAGCCGGCTGGCCATTCCTGGCATGCGCGCGCGCAACTGGGGCCGCATCATCAACATCGCCAGCGCCCACGGCCTGGTGGCCAGCGCGGCCAAGAGCGCCTACGTGGCGGCCAAACACGGCCTCGTCGGTTTCACCAAGGCAGCGGCGCTGGAACTGGCCACCACCGGCGTCACCGTGAATGCCATCTGCCCGGGTTGGGTGCTGACGCCGCTGGTGCAAAAGCAGATTGACGCGCGGGCGCAGAAGGAAGGCATCACGGTCGAGCAGGCCAAGACCGACCTGCTGGGTGAGAAGCAGCCCTCGCTGCAATTCACCACGCCGCAGCAGCTGGGTGAGTTGGCGGTGTTCCTGTGTTCAGCTGGCGCCGACAACGTGCGTGGCGTGGCCTGGGCGGTGGACGGCGGCTGGACGGCACAGTAGAGCACGCCCCCAGGTCGACGACTGCGTCGTCCGCCCACGCTGCGATGAGCGCGAACTTTCGCTAAGCTGCGGGCTTGTCTCAAGCCGATGAAAGACTGCAATGACTGAACAACGTGCCGTGCTCGCCGGTGGCTGCTTCTGGGGCATGCAAGACCTGATTCGCAAGCAGGGTGGCGTGCTGTCAACGCGGGTCGGCTACTCAGGCGGTGATGTTCCCAACGCGACCTACCGCCACCACGGCAGCCATGCCGAAGCGATCGAAGTCGTCTTCGATCCCGCCAGGCTGAGCTACCGCAAGCTGCTCGAATTCTTCTTCCAGGTGCATGACCCGACGACACGCAATCGACAGGGCAACGACACCGGGTTGAGCTATCGGTCGGCGATCTATTTCACCAGCGAAGAGCAAAAGCGTGTCGCGGCCGACACCATCGCCGATGTGGAAGCGTCGGGCCTGTGGCCCGGGCGTGTGATCACCGAGCTGGCGCCGGCGGGCCCGTTCTGGGAAGCCGAGCCGGAGCACCAGGACTATCTGGAACGCATTCCGAACGGCTACACCTGCCACTTCGTGCGACCCGACTGGAAGCTGCCGGTGCGGGGCTGAGCGCGTCTGCCCCGCTGGGGTGGCGAAGCAGGGTCCACGGCGACCCGGCCTTCTGGCTGGCGCCAGGCCCGTCAGAAGCTGGCGTGCAGCGACACCCTGAAAGTGCGCGACTCGATGGGGTGGAAGTGAATGTCTTCCACGCCCGCTGCGGGCTCGCCTGGCAGGCGCGAGGTGTAGTGGTAGTCGATGGCCGACACCTTGCGGTTGGCGAGGTTGAAGACTTCCATTTCGACCTGCAGCGCCTTGTTGAACCTGTAGCCCATGCGCCCGTTCATCGTTGACGATGCTTTCGAGCGCACGCTGTTGTCCTCTTTCAAAGGCCGCGGCCCGAAGTAGCGAAGCTGCAGCGCGCCGAACCACGGGCCCAGCTTGTCCACCGCCACTGCCAATGACGCCACCCCTTCGACCGCGCCCGGAATGCGCTGGCCCTCGGGCGCCTGGTCGCGAAAGCGGGCCTGCGCAAAGGCAATGTCGGCGTCCACCGTCAACCAGTCCTGCAGCTTGTAGTAATTGGCCAGCTCGAAGCCGATGCGGCGGCTCGGCCGCCCGGCTTCGGTGGTGCCGGCGTCACCCACAAAGACCAGCTCCGACGCGATGTTCAGCCGGTACAGCGACAGCGAGGTCTGCAGCCCCGCCACCGGCGACAAGCGGGCGCCGATCTCGAAGCCCTTCGAGCGCGCCAACGGCGTCACCGGGTCTGCTGGCGCGCCCGGCGGATTGGACTTGGGGTCGATCTGGATGACGGTGCCGCGCGCATCGTTGCTGTGGAAGCCGCTGCCCAGGTTGAGGTAGAGCTCGGTCTTGGCCCAAGGCCCGAAGATGAGGTTCAGCTTCGGGCTCAGCAAAGTCGCTGTCCGCTTGCCGGTGTTGGCTGCAAGGTCGCTTTGCACCTCAAAGCGATAGGCGTCGCCGCGCAGGCCCGCCACCGTGCGAAAGCGCGGTGTCCAGCGGATCGCGCTGTCGAACCACAGGCCGGCGCTGGTCTGGGCAATGCGGTCTTGCCGCGTCGTTGACAGCAACTGTCGCGCCCGGGTGTTGGTCAGTGCGTTGCGGATGCGGTCGTGCTGAAGCTGCAGACCGAGCTGGTTTTCGCTGTCCTGCCCGAGCAGGCGCGAGGCCCACCCGTGCTGCACATTGATTGCCGCCGAGGTGCGCCGGTCGGGTTGGCCGAACTGGTCGCCGTCAATCGGGTTGTCCAGAAAGTAGCTGAAGTTGGAAAACAGGTCCAGCTTCCAATGTTGCACGTTCGCGGTCAGCTGTGTCGCCCCGGACGCGGTGCTGTTGCGCCAGCCACCCGACAAGCTGTAGCGCTGCGCAGCGCCGCCGTCTGTGCCGTCGATGCGGTCAAAGCGGCCAAGCTGCCCGCTCTCCACCGCGCGCAGCGGGATCTGGTCGGTGGCGTTCCAGCGCGCCTTGTAGGCCATGCCGCTGAGGTTCCAGCCGTTTGCCGCGTCACCCTGCGCATAGCGCAGCACGCCGTTTAGTTTGCGGTAGTCGTCGGGCTGCGTGAAGGGCCCGTCGTTGCGCAGCGCTTCCAGTGCGTAGAGCAGCTTGCCGCTGCCCAGAGCCGGTGAATCTGCCACCAAGATGCGGCGGTAGCCGTTCTGGCCGAAGCCCAGGTTGGCGATGCCCGCCGGCAGGGCGTCGGCATAGCTGACTTCCACCGCGCCGGCCGAGGCAAAGTCGCCTTCGCTGGCGTAGTACGGGCCTTTCTTGTAGCGCAGGCCGGTGGCCAGTTCCGGGATCAGGAAGTTGAGGTCGGTCCAGCCCTGGCCGTGGCTGTGGCTGCGCTGGTTGACGAGCATGCCGTCCACCGTGGTGCGCAGGTCGGTGCCGTGGTCCAGGTTGAAGCCGCGCAGGTAGAACTGGTTGGCCTTGCCCTCGCCGCTGTGCTGGCTGACGACAAGGCCGGGCGTGGCTTCCAGCAGTTCGGCGGGCCGGTACGCCGTCCGCGCCTCCAGCTGTTTCTGCGTCACCGTGCCGACGTTGGCCGAATCCGCGACGCCGACCTGGCTGGTGGCGGTGCCGGTGATGATGATCTTCTGCAGCTCCTGCTCACCGCCTGCGTGCGCGTTGGTGGCGCAGGCTGCCAGCAAGGGCAACAGCTGTTTCCAGCGCCGTGTGGAAATCGAATGCATGGGGTAGTCCTGGGCAGGCGTGCTCAGGCGTGCTGATCGGCAGGCCTGACCGCGTGAAGGGTGCGCACGCGTTGCGCGCCGGTGCGTTGTGCCCAGCGCGGTGCTGCGGTGCTGCGGATTCCGAAGTTGCGGCTGAAGTTGCGGCTGAAGTGGCGGCTGAACTGCCGCCAGGCCGCTAGCCCAGAGCGCGGGGCGGGCGTTCCAGCGGGGGCTCGACGTGCGAGCGCTGGAGCAGCGGTGCATCAGCCGCCATCACCCGTGCGGGCGTGGCGGCTGGCGCGGCTGCTGACCCGGCCCAGGCAGCATCCTGGTCGGAGAGGTGGCGCTTGAGCACCGTGGCGGCGCTGGCCGAAGGCTCGGCATCTTGCGCGGCCAGGACCATCACGTCATGGCCTTCTTCGCCGCTGTGTGCGTGTGCGGCGGCTTGGGCGTGTCCATGGCCATGACCATGGTCAGCCTCCGGCGCGCGGTACACGCGTTCGGTGAACAGCGTCGGCGCTGGCGCCGACCAATCCAGCGCCAAAAGCGGCGCCAGGTGGACGTGCAAGCGCTGCGCGGTGCGCTGCGCTGGCAGCATCAGCGCCTGCAGCAGCAGGCAGCACACCACCAGCGCCGCCAGTTCACGCAAGGCACGCGGCACAGAAGACAGCAAGGGTTGGGGGTGGGGCACAGAGGCGCAGTGGACTGCAGCGCAGGAACAGGCGCGCACAAACGATACGTCAGAACCTCGGGATTGGATTCAGCGGCGGGGCAATGGCCTTGGCCTCATGCGCTCAGCCGGCGGCGAGCCAGGTGGCCATGGCGCGGGGCGGCAATTCGGCGCGGTAGGCCGCGCCGCGAAGGTGCAGCGCAAAGGGCAATGCCTGCTCGCTGCGGTTCATGGCCACCACGGCCAGGCTGCCGTCGGGGTTGCGAAAGGCCGTGCATTCCAGCGCCTGCAGCGTGGCCGCGCACAGCACACGCCGCGCACCGGGCTGCACAAAGCGCGCGAAGTGGCCCAGGTAGTAGAAGGAACTCTGGTGCATCAAGGCGTTGTTGGCCACGTCGGCCAGCACGGGCGCACTGCAGAAGTTGCCGACGTGGTTGGGGCCGCCTTGTTCGTCCAGCAGCAGGTTCCAGTCGATCCAGCCCACGGTCCAGCGGTTGAGGTCGTTGATGATCGACCGCGCGTAGCGTTCGCCCAGCGCCCACGACCCGGTGTGCGGCCCGCCTTCCTGGCAGCCCTCGGTGAAGAGCAGGTGTTTGTCGGGCCAGGCGTCATGCACGAGTTGCACATGCTCGAAGTGGTCTTCGCCGTACCAGTGGAAGCCGGTGCCCCAGATGTACTTTGCGGCTTCGGCGTCGGCGTAGATCACGCTGGCCCGCTCCACCATCACGTCGCGGTTATGGTCCCAGACCACGATGCGCACTTCAGCCAGGCCTGCGGCCGCGAGCGCGGGGCCGAGGAAGTCACGCACGAAGTCGCGCTCTTGTGCTGCTGTGTACAGACAGGAGTCCCAGCGTTGACGGGCTTCGGGTTCGTTCTGAACCGACACGCCCCACACCGGCACTCCTGCTTCGCCGTAAGCCTGGATGAAGCGCACGAAGCAGGCTGCCCAGGACTGGCGGTATTCGGGCCTGAGCTGGCCGCCGTCGTTCATGCGGCCGTTCGTCTTCATCCAGGCCGGCGGGCTCCAGGGTGAGACCAGCAACTTGATCGGCCGCCCGGCCACACGCTGCGCTGCGCGGATCATCGGCAGCAGCGCCTGGCGATCGCGTTCGATGTTGAAGTGCTGCAATGCCACGTCACCCGGGGTCTCGGCGTGCGCGTAGTGGCCAAGGCTGAAGTCACAGCTGTTCATGTGTACGCGGCACAGCGTGTAGCCGTGGCCGTGTGCGGGGCAGAAGCAGTCGCGCAGGAAGGCCTCTTGCTGCGCGTGTGACAGCTGTTGCCAGGTGGTGGCTGCGGCTTCGGTGAAGGCGCCACCAAAGCCTTCGATGGCCTGGAACTGGCGCGTCTCGTCCACCCACACGCGCGCCAGGCCGGGCTCGGCTGGCGAGGCTTGCGAGGCCAGTGCCGGCTGCGGCGCCAGGCGCGCACCAGTGTGCTGTGCGGTCAGCCAGCCGCGCAGCGATGCACCGGTTTTCACCTGCTCCAGAAGACGGCGTCGAGGCTGATCTTCGGCAGGCCGGTGGTGTTCTGTGGCTTGCCGGTGAAAGAAAAACGGTCGGCGATTGCGAAGCGGAACGACACCATGCGCAGGTCCAGCTTGGGGTTGGCAGCCAGGAAGGCCGAAACGGGTATCGACACCTGGCACCAGTTGTTGGTGTTGCAGTAGCCGTAGTCGCCGGGGCCGATCTGCACAAAGGCTTCCTGGATGTCGCGGTCTTCGGTGTCGGTGCTGATGCCGATCTCGATCTTGCCCGGATAGCTGTCGCTCTTGACGCTGAAGTTGAGCCGGCCCGCAGTGGCGTAGGCCGACAGGTTTTCCGTCACGCCGGCGCCCGAGTACAGGAACAGACCCCAGCCGAAGTTGACCGGGTTGGGCGTGACTTCAAAGCTCGTGCTGCCGTCGCCCGGTGCGGCAGTGCTGGTGTCGTCGCGGTAGCCGGTCAGCGCAAAGGGGTCCCAGCGCAGGCCGGTGGCGCGCGCCTCGCCGGCCACCACGGCTTCGGCGTACAGCGTGTAGCGCGACGCGGTGACGGCCGGGGCCACGGTGGGGGCCACCCAGCTCAGGGCATCGGCTGCGCTGTAGTTGCCGGCCTCGCAGACCCAGGTCACGCCGCAGGTGCCCAGGCCCTGCACGGTGTAGCGCGCCTGGCGGTCCTTGTTGAACAGGCCCCAGCCGTCGTCACCCTGTTTCCAGGCTTCGTCAAAGGCCTGAAAGTAGAACATCGCCTTCGGCCCATGGGCGCTGCGGCGGCCTTCGGCGGCCCAGGCCTGCAGGGCGTCGAAGTACATCTTCTGGTTGACCGGGTGGGCGCGGAAATTCAGCACCGGGCCGCCGCCAGCGTCGCGCGCGGTCCAGCCGGTTTCGCCAATCACCATCGGAAATTCCGGCAGGTTGAGTCTGTCGAACGCTGCGCGGGCTTCGCCAAACTGGCGCTTGGCTTCATTGATGGCGCCGGCGGTCATGGCCGCAGCGCGCTGGTTGGCGGCGGTGGTCTTGAAGCGCCAGTCCCACAGCAGCGGGTCATAGAAGGTGTCCAGCAGCGGGTAGGTGTGCACTGCGGCAAAGTCCACCACGTCGGCAATGACCTTCGGCACCGCAGCCCAGAAGAGCCAGTTGTCGTCGGTGGTGACGGGCTGCGCGATGGCAGCGCGAACTTTGCGGATGTAGCCGGCCATGGTGGTGGGCGCGATTTTGTGGGTGGACCAGACGACCATCGTTTCGTTGCCCACGCTCACCGCTTCCACAGTGGCGCGGAACTGGTTGGCCAGCAGGATCGCCGTGTCGAGCTCGGCCTGGTTGTCGGCCTCGTTCGCTGCTGCATTGGCGCCACTGCCCACCGGGTTGACGTAGGCGCCGAGCATGACCTTGATGTCGAGGTTGTCGTCACGGATGACCGTCAGCACGGTCTGCGCAAAGGCCCGGCTGCTGAAGAG
>JANNGN010000528.1:0-5361 GCA_031403895.1 Rubrivivax sp.
CGCCGTGCGCACGGCCTCGCGCGTGAGCGCTTCGCGCAGTTCTGCATGCGGGTGCACGAAGGCCGCGCCCGGCACATGCAGGCCCATCGCTTCCAGCAGCATCTGGTTGCTGTTGGCGGTGCCATAGAAGGTGCAGGTGCCGGGGCCGTGATAGGCCGCGCTCTCGGCGGCGAGCAAGGCGTCGCGGCCGACCAGGCCCTGCGCGGCCTGTTCGCGCACCTTGCTTTTGGCGTCGTTCGACAGGCCCGTGCTCATCGGCCCGGCGGGCACGAAGACACACGGCAGATGGCCGAAGTGCAAGGCGCCGATCAAGAGGCCGGGCACGATCTTGTCGCACACGCCAAGCAGCAGCACGGCGTCGAAGACATCGTGTGTCAGTGCCACTGCGGTGGCCATCGCGATGGTGTCGCGCGAGAACAGGCTCAGCTCCATGCCCGGCAGCCCCTGCGTCACGCCGTCGCACATCGCCGGCACGCCGCCGGCCACTTGCACCGTGGCGCCCAGGCGCTGGGCTTCGTCGCGGATGAGCGCCGGGTAGTTCTCGTAGGGCTGGTGTGCCGACAGCATGTCGTTGTAAGAGCTAACGACGCCGATGTGCGGCCCTTTCTGCACCATGATGCGAAACTTGTCGTTCGCTGGCAGCGCGGCAAAAGCATGCGCCACATTGGCGCAGCCCATGCGTTCAGCACCAGGCGCGCGGCCCACCAGGCGCGTGATGCGCTCCAGGTACGCGCGCCGCGTCGGCGCACTGCGTTCGGTGATGCGGGACGTGACTTTGAGAAGGGTGCTGTTCATGTCGGGCCGCCATGTAACCAAGCTGCGAATTGTTCAGTAACCGAGTTACACCGTCAAATCATCCGGGCCGCCTTCGCGCACCATGCGATGCTAGTGCCCGTGACCGACACCGAGCTGCCTCACACGATAGCCCCCGAGCTGATCCTGCGCGACCCCGGCGCCGCGCTGCAGCGCTTGCGCACGGCCTGGCAAGGCAGCGCTGACCGCTGGATCTTCGGCTACGCCTCACTCATCTGGCGCCCCGAATTCGACGCCGCCGAACACCGCAGCGCCTTGCTGCGCGGCTGGCACCGCGCGCTGCGCATGCGCTCGCGCGTCAACCGCGGCACGCCGCAGCAGCCGGGCCTGGTGTTTGCGCTGCTGCCGGGCGGCGCCTGCCGCGGTGTCGTCTATCGCCTGCGGCCAGAGCGTGCCGAAGCCGAACTGGACCGCCTGTGGGCGCGCGAGATGCCCACCGGCGTGTACGACGCGCGCCTGCTGCGCTGCCAGACCGCGCACGGCGCCGTGCAGGCGCTGGCCTTCACCCTCAGCCGGCGCAGCGAAGCCTGCCTGCCGCGCCTGCCCGACGACGAGGTGACGCACATCCTGCGCCACGCCAGCGGCCGCTACGGCAGCACCTTGCACTACTTGGCAGAGACCGCCACCGCGCTGCGTGAACGCGGTGTACACGACCGCGAGATCGAACGCCTGATGGCGTTGGCGCAGCAGCAGGGCCTGCTGTAGGGCGCGCCAGGTCTCAGCCGGCCGCAGGCTGCGTCGCCACGCTGGCTCTGAGCATCACCAGGTCCGATGGCGTGTCGATGTCCAGCAGCACACCCGGGTCGTCCACCTCCTGCCCGTGCGAGGGGTAGCGCGCCATCACCCGCCGTGCGCCGTCATCGCCGTCGAGCAGGATCAGCTCGGAGTACAGCTCGGCGGCAAAAGCCACCGGATGGCCACGTCGGCCGCGGTGCTGCGCGTACACCACCGGGTGCTGCTCCAGCGCTGTCGCCACCGCCAGCAGCGTGTCGGGCTGCACCAGCGGCATGTCGCCGGGCAGCACGATCCAGCCTGGCGCGCCCGAGCGTTCAGCCACCCCGGCAGCAATGCTGTAGCCCATGCCGCGCGCGGCTTCACCGGCACTGAGCACGACGATGTCGCGCGTGGCCAGCAGGCCGGCCACCAGTGGCGCCAATGCGGCGGTGGTCACCACCACCACCGGCAACTGGCTTTCGATGGCGTGGCGCAAGGTGGCGCCCAGCACGGTGCTGCCGTCGAAGGGCTGCTCCAGCTTGTGCTGCGGGCCGCCGAAACGGCTGCCGCGGCCAGCGGCTGGCACGACGATGGTGGGACGGATGCGCATGGATACGGGCGGCCCCTTTTTGACGTGCGGCCTTTTCCTCCTGTGCGACAAGAATGGCGACCTGACAGCGCAGCAGGTAGTGGGGCGTTCACTTACGGCGTTCCCCCTAAGGGATGCTCCCCCTGCGAGGGCGCAGCACCCAATCCGGTTTCATCGGGTTTCATCAAGTTTCAGGATGCGCAGGCGGCAGCTGCGGGCTTCTACACTTGCGCCATGGACATCGCCGCCCTGCGCAAGAGTTACGAACGCGACGAACTCGACGAAGCCGCTTCGGCCGCCGACCCACTGGCGCAGTTTCAGCGCTGGTTCGACCAGGCTTTGCAGGCCGCACTGCCCGAACCGAATGCGATGACGCTGGCCACCGTGGGCAGCGACGGCCGCCCGTCCACGCGCATCGTGCTCATCAAGGGCTTCGACGCGCGCGGCATCGTCTGGTACACCAACTACCAAAGCCGCAAGGGCGTCGAGCTGGCCCACCTGCCGCAGGCCGCGCTGCAGTTCCACTGGGTCGAACTGGAACGCGTGGTGCGCATCGAAGGCCGCGTACACAAGACCAGCGCCGAAGAGTCCGACGCCTACTACGCCACCCGCCCGCTCGATTCGCGCCTGGGCGCGTGGGCTTCACCGCAGAGCCAGGTCATCAGCTCACGCGCCGTGCTGGTAGCGGGGGCGGCGAAGGTGGCCGCACTGCATGCGCTGAATCCGCCGCGCCCGCCGCACTGGGGCGGGTACCGATTGGTGCCGGACCGCTGGGAGTTCTGGCAGGGGCGCAAGAGCCGCTTGCATGACCGGCTGCGGTATCGGCTGCAGGACGGGTTGCAAGCCTCACAGGACGGAAGCGGCTGGCTGCGCGAACGGCTCGCACCCTGAGGCACTTCGATCACCAGCGCGCGTTCAGCCCGACCGCCAGCGCGCGTCCCGCCAGTGGCACCAGGCCGCGCACGGTGGCCACCGTCACCGCGTTGTAGCCCAGCGCATTGCCGGCGTTGCCCAGCTTGCCGAACCAACCCAGGCGCCCGTCCGGCAACAGCTTGCCACGCGCCCACAGATCGAGCATCGTGTAGCCGTCGGTAGGCATGTCGTTGGCGCTGACACGGCTCTGGCGCGCCACGTGGCGCAGTTCGGCGCCGGCCTGCCAGCTGGCCGAACCGCCTTCGACGCCAACGCGGAAACGCTGCGGTGAGACGCGCGGCAGCGACTGCTGCGCACTGAGGTTGTCACCGCGCAGCAGGTCCAGGCTGGCCGTGAGGTCCACATGCACGGCACCCGGCAGCACGCGCGCGCGGCCTTCCAGTTCAAGGCCGCGCAAACGCGCCTTCACACCCTGGAAGCGGTATTCGGGCACGACGGTCGGCGGGCCACCGGCTGCCCCCTGGATGGTGATGTCCACGCCGCTGGCGTCAAGCGCGATGAAGTTGCTGAAGCGGGTCTCAAAGACGTTTGCCTTCAAGCTGTGCGCACCGCTGCGCCAGGCCAGACCCAGTTCTGCATGGCGGCTCTTCTCCAGCGCCTGCTGCGGGTTGCCGCGCTCGTAGGCCGCTGTCGCCATGTGTACGCCGTTGGCATACAGCTCGTAGTAGGCGGGCGCCCTTTCGGTGTGGCCTAGCGATGCCAGTAGCTGCCAGCCCGGCTTGAGGTCGCTGCGCGCGCCGAGTGAATAGCTCAGAGGCTGGAACTGGCGGCCGATGGCGTTGCCGAAGCGCGGCGTGGTGGTGCCCGCTGCATCGCCAACGGACGAGACGCGGGCTTGTTCGACGCGCACGCCGGCGCTCAGCGTCAGCGCCGCCAGCGGCAGCTCTTCCAGCGCAAACAGCGCTTGCGTGCGCGTGTGCGTGCTGGGCACAAACGCCTCCTCGCCAAGCGCCGAGAACGAGAGCGTCTCGCTTTGCAGCCCCCACACCCCTTCCAGGCCCGCGACAGGCGCATGGCGCAGCTCCAGCCGCAGTTCCTGCCCGCGGCTGGCAAAGGTGGTGCCGACTTCGCCACTGCCTTCGACTTCTTGATGGCGGTAGCGCGTGCTGCTGCCCTGCACCGACAGGCTGCGCAGGAAGCCGCTGCCAAAGCGCCGTTCGCCGGCCAGCGCCAGGCGGTCGCGCTGCAGGCGGATGTGCACGTCGGGCTCCACCGTCACGCCGTACTGGTTGCGCAGCGTGTCCACCGACGCGCCGAGGAAGCCGCTGTCGCCCACCCAGCCCGCGCCCAGCGCGGCGCTGTGGCCCTCGGCGGCAGAGTTGCGCACGCGTTCGCTCCGGTCGAGCGCAGCGCCGTCCACCACCGGCGTGTGCAGCGGCACACGCTGGTCGCTGCTGCGCCGGCCCACGAGGTCGGCGTGCCAGGCCAAGCCGTTGGCGCTGCCGGCGTCCAGCACGACAGCGGCCGAGCGCTCGTGGCTCGCACCGCCCAGGCGCACATTGGCGCGGCCCGCCAGGCCGCTGATGGCGACGCGCGGAATGCGGTTATCTACTGCGTTGACGACGCCGCCGGTGGCGTTGCCGCCGTACTGCAAGGCGGCAGGGCCGCGCAGCACCTCGACGCGCGCCACGACCAGCGGGTCGATCGCCCCCGCATGGTCGACGCTGAGGTTGGACGCGTCGATGGACGCGCTGCCGTTGTCAAGCAAACGCACGCGGTCACCGTCAAGGCCGCGGATGACCGGGCGGCTGCTGTTGGGGCCGAAGCCGCTGGCGGCCACGCCCGGCAGGCCGTCCAGCGTTTCACCCAGCGTGCTGGCGCGGCGCGCCGCCAGGGCATCGCCGGACAAAGTGCTGGCGGCCTCGGCGCCGCGCTCGCGGCGCAGCGGGTTGCCAGTGATGACGACGGTCTCTTGCGCCGTCGCCAGAGTGCTGCACAACAGCGCGGCGCAGGCACAGCTCTGCCGCAATGGAAAGTTGGAAATCATGGAAGTCCTTGCCAAAACAACCGTGCCGCGCAAGCGCTGCGCAGGCACCAGAACACGCGGCCTTGCGGCCGACACGGGGGTGGGTTCAGGGTTGAGAAGTGGCGCCCGCAGGCGCCACTTCAGGCGCGGGGCGGCGCGCGGGCGTGGAAGGCGGCTGGCGCGGGGCGGAACCCGACCGAGCGCAGCCGCTGCGCAGGCGCATCGGCCCCTTGCGGCAGGCTGGGCGGCACAGGTGCCGCCGCCTGCAAGGCATCGGCCAAGCCGAGGTGGTCCAGCAGCAGGCAGCTATCACCGCCTGCGGTGTGGCCCTGCCAGTGGCCCGTGT
>JANNGN010000529.1:0-6704 GCA_031403895.1 Rubrivivax sp.
ATCACGCTGCGCAGGCCGGCGGCCAGCACACGGCCCAGCACCGAGTTGTCGGCCAGCTTGTTGACGACATCGGCCGCCGGCAGGCTGGCGCGCGTGACGCCCACCACCTCGTCCAGCAACTTCGGCGGCGCCACCTGCGAAGTGCGCAGGTGGTAGAAGCGTTCGATCACCAGCGCGAGCGCGATGACCGAGCAAAGAATCAAGGGCCAAATGGGCCAACCAGCGGCTTGTATGATCGAAAACAAGGGGCTCTCGGGTAGTCGGAAGGCAGTGTTTCGGCCAGTGGGTTGGGCGGCGCGGGCGGGCGATTATGGCCGATGGCGCGGGGCCCTCAGAGGGGTCTGCTGACATGCACGAACCCAGCCGCGACAGCCCCTCTGCACCTGTCCACCGAAGTTGTGGACAAGGTTGTGGGCAACCAGTGTTTGCGTTCGATAAACCCGCGCGAAACCTCGCCTCTGATCGCTTTGCACAAAAAATCAGCACCCGTTTTGACCATGGAAATCAACCACTTGCACGCGCGTGACAGTTCCATGACAGACGCCGTGCCGACTTTGGCCTTGTGGCGCGCGGCTGTGGAGTTCCACACCCGCGTCGTTGCTGGCGTATCCCGTGATTGAGCCCGCATCGGCAGTCGCTGCGCGGGCGCCCTGGGGCGTGGCAGCGTTGCTGGTGGCCACCGCCGATGCGCTGGCGGCGCGCTTCGGCGCGGTGACGGTGCGCGGCGAGCTGTCGGGCTTTTCGCGTGCGGCCAGCGGCCACTGCTACTTTTCGCTGAAGGATTCGGACGGTGCGCCGGCGCTGCTGCGCTGCGCCATGTTCCGCCGCGCCACCCTGCTCGTTGACTTTGCGCCGGCCGACGGCCAACAGGTCGAGCTGCGCGGCCGCCTGGGCGTGTACGACGCGCGCGGCGAACTGCAGATGGTGGTGGAAGCGATGCAGCGCGTGGGCACCGGCGCACTGTTTGAGGAGTTTCTGCGCCGCCGCGCACGGCTGGCCGCAGAAGGCCTGTTCGATGCCGCCCGCAAGCGGCCGCTGCCGGCTTTCCCGCGCGTGCTGGGCATCGTGACCTCCACCGCCGCTGCGGCGCTGCGCGACGTGCTGAGCACCCTGCAGCGCCGCTCGCCGCAGGTGCGCGTCGTCATCTACCCGAGCCCCGTGCAAGGAGCCGATGCGCCGGCCGCGCTGGTGGCCGCGCTGCAGAAGGCAGGCCAGCGCGCCGAGGTCGATGCCGTGCTGCTGGTGCGCGGTGGCGGATCGCTTGAAGACCTGTGGGCCTTCAACGACGAACGGCTGGTGCGCGCCATCGCGGCCTGCCCGCTGCCGGTGCTGTGCGGCGTGGGTCACGAGACCGACATCACGCTCGCCGACCTGGTGGCCGACCTGCGTGCACCCACACCCACGGCGGCTGCGGAGCTGGCCGCGCCGATGCAGTCCGAGGCACTGGCGCAACTGGAAGCGGCAGCCACTGCACTGCAGCGCCTGCTGCAACGCACGCTGCAGAACCAGGCCCAGCGCCTGGACACCGCCGCGCTGCGCCTGGGCCAGCCGTCGCGCAAGCTGGTGGCGCAGCAGCAAGGGCTGGATGCTTTGGCCAGGCGGCTCGGGCAGGGCCTGCGCGCGGTGCACGGGCGCCAGCGCGAGCAACTGATGCGCCTGGGCCAGCGCCTGCAGCGTGCGGCGCTGGTGCGGCTGCAGCGCGAACCGCTGCGCCTGGAAGCTGCCGCACAGCGGCTGGCGGCGCAGGACCCGGCGCGTGTGCTGCAGCGCGGTTATGCCTGGGTCGAATCGATGGACGGCCGCCCCGTGCTGGGTGTGGCCGGCCTGCGCCGCGGCCAGGCCGTGCGCGCGGTGTGGGCCGACGGCCGCGCCACCGCCGAGCTGCTGTCGGTGGAGCCCCTGCCAGCGTCCGAGTGAACCCTGCTGCCTACAATGCGGGCCGCTGTGAGACCGCGCGGCCCATCGCAGTTCACGCCGCCCAATCCCTTTCCCGTTTTCCCCACGACACACACGAGGAACCCCCGCCATGGAACACACCCTGCCCGCACTGCCCTTTGCCATCGACGCGCTGGCCCCACACTACAGCAAGGAAACGCTCGAGTACCACCACGGCAAGCACCACAACGCCTACGTCGTGAACCTGAACAACCTGCAAAAGGGCACCGAGTTCGAGGCCATGGGCCTAGAAGACATCATCAAGAAGTCCAGCGGTGGCGTCTACAACAACTCAGCCCAGATCTGGAACCACACCTTCTTCTGGAACTGCATGAAGCCAGCCGGCGGCGGCGAACCCACTGGCGCACTGGCCGCAGCCATCACCGCCAAGTGGGGCAGTTACGCAGCCTTCAAGGAAGCCTTCGTCAAGTCGGCGGTGGGCAACTTCGGCTCAGGCTGGACCTGGCTCGTGAAGAAGGCCGACGGCACGGTGAACATCGTCAACACCGGCGCTGCCGGCACGCCGCTGACCACCGCCGACAAGGCACTGCTGACGGTCGATGTGTGGGAACACGCCTACTACATCGACTACCGCAACATGCGCCCGAAGTTCGTCGAGACCTTTGTTGACAAGCTCGTCAACTGGTCATTCGCCGAAGCCAACTTCGCCTGACTCCGCAGCGCAGGGCGCCTTTCACTTGGCTGTGAAAGGCTTGCCCTGCAGCCGCACGCCGGCCTTGATGCCGCGCTTGGCAAACCAGCCGCGGTTCATCTCGAGCGCATAACGCACAGGACGTGCGGAGCAGTGCGACTGGTCTGACTGCGCGTCCATCTCGGCCAGGTTCACGATCGTGCCGTCGTCGGCGATGAAGGCGATGGACAGCGGCAGCAGCGTGTTGCGCATCCAGAAGCAGCGCACACCCGGCTCGTCGTTGACGAAGAGCATGCCTTCGCTGGTGCCCATCTCGCGCCTGAACATCATGCCGATCTGCTGCTGCTCGGGCGTGATGGCGAGCTCGGTCTTGATGACGTGGATGCCGGCCGTGAGGTCGATGGTGCGCAGCCTGGGCTGCGGGCCGGTCTGGGCTTGGGCCAGCGGGCACCAGGCCACGACGATCGAAAGGAAGGCTGCGGAAGTCAGCGCTGAAAGCTTGATGCAGATCATGGGTGGCCGGTGGATGCAGGACTAGATTATCCCGTCACCCTGCACAACGTGGATGCCCCCTCTGTCAGCCGACATCGCCGCCCAGGACTGCGCCGCCCACGCTGACACCACGGCGGTGGTGGACGACGCGCTCGAGCAGGGCCGCTACACACGTTGGGTAGCCGGGCCGGCGGGCGAACGCTGGGCCGAGTCATCGCTGCAGCTGGCAGGGCTGCACTGCGCCGCCTGCAGCGGCATCATCGAACGTGCCCTGCTGCGCGTGGCCGGTGTGCATGGCGTGCAGGTCAGCGCCGCTGCCGAGCGCGCCACGGTGTGCTGGTCGCCGGCACTGACCCGGCCCTCGGCCCTCATCGCTGCCGTGCGTGCCGCCGGCTACGACGCGGTGCCCGATGCTGCAGCGCCGGCGCACGAACAGCGGCGTCAGTCGCAGCGCCAGGCGCTGTGGCGGCTGGTGGTGGCGGGCTTTTGCGCCATGCAAGTGATGATGTTCGCCACGCCCAGTTATGTGGCTGGCGCTGGTGAACTGTCGGCCGAGATGCGGCAGTTGCTGAACTGGGGCAGCTGGATCGTGACGCTGCCGGTGATGCTGTTTTCTGCCGTGCCCTTTTTCAGCGGCGCCTGGCGCGCACTGCGCACGCGCCACATCGGCATGGACGTGCCGGTGGCGCTGGGCATCGCCATCACTTTCGTCGCCAGCACTGGCGCCACCTTCGAGCCCGGTGGTGTCTTCGGCACCGAGGTCTATTTCGATTCGCTCACCATGTTCATCAGCTTCCTGCTCGGCGCGCGCTGGCTGGAACTGCATGCGCGCCAGCGCGCCGCGCAGACGCTCGAGCGCGCACTCGCGCGCCTGCCCGAGACGGCCTGGAGGATCGATGCCGACGGCGCGGTGAGTGCCGTCAGCGTGCTGCGCTTGCATGTCGGCGACCTCGTGCGCGTGCCGCTGGGTCAGGCCTTTGCGGCCGACGGCGTGGTCGAGCAGGGCCGCACGCAGGCCGACGAGTCGCTGCTCAGCGGCGAGTCGGCGCCGATCGACAAGGCCGAAGGCGATGCGGTGGTCGCTGGCAGCATCAACATCGGCGCGCCGGTGCAGGTGCGCGTGCAGCGCGTGGGCGGCGACACGCGGCTGGAAACCATCGTCTCGATGATGCGCAGCGCGATGAGCCAGCGCCCCGCCGCCGCGCGCGTGGCAGACCGCTGGGCGGCGCCCTTTTTGTGGGTGGTGCTGCTGCTGGCGGCTGGCGCTGCGGCGGTGTGGAGCGTGCTGGACCCGTCGCGCGCGGTGTGGGTGGCGGTGTCGGTGCTGATCGTCACCTGCCCGTGCGCGCTGTCGCTGGCTGCACCCGCGACGCTGGTGGCGGCGGCGCGCGGCCTGGCGCGGCGCGGCGTGCTGCTGCAGCGGCTGGATGCGATCGAGGTGCTGGCCAGCGCCAGCCACTTCGTCTTCGACAAGACCGGCACACTGACGGAAGACCGTCTGCAGTGGCAGCAGACGCGGCTGACCGCAGCGGGCGCGGCGCGCTGGGCCGACGAGGCTGCGGCGCTGAAGGTCGCCCTGGACGTGGCGGCTGGTTTGGCGGCGTGGTCTTCACACCCGCTGGCGCGTGCCTTGGCGCATTCTTCGCAGGGCGTGCCGCACAACACGGCGGTTTGGGTTGCCGTGCAGGAGCACTCCGGCCGCGGCCTCAGCGCCTGCGATGCAATGGGACACGAGTGGCGGCTGGGCGCGGCGCACTGGGTCGATGCGTCGATGGATGCGGCCGATCTTGGCGATGCCCGCATCTGGCTCGGCTGCGAAGGCCAGGCGCTGGCCGCGTTCACTGTGGACGAAGCACTGCGCCCCGGTGCCGCTGAAGCGCTGCAAGCACTGCGCGACGACGGCGTGCACCTCATGCTCATCAGCGGCGACAGCGCGGCGCGCACCCAAGCGCTCGCCGCGCGCTTGGGCATCCTCGACGTGCTGCCTGCCGCCACACCCGAAGCCAAGCTGGCCGCTGTCGCGGCGTTGCAGCAGGCGGGGCACCGGGTGGTGATGGTGGGCGACGGCATCAACGACGCACCGGTGCTGGCGCGCGCTGACGCGTCACTGGCCATGGGGCAGGGCGCGCTGGTGTCGCGCTGCCATGCCGACGCCGTCATCACGTCGAACCAGCTGCAAGACCTCGTGCTGGCGCGCCGCACGGCAAAGCGTGCGCTGGCCATCGTGCGCCAGAACTTCATCTGGGCGGCGGCCTACAACGCGCTGTGCGTGCCGTTGGCGCTGGTGGGCTGGTTGCCGCCCTGGGCCGCAGGCCTGGGCATGGCGACGAGTTCGCTTGTGGTGGTGCTGAACGCACTGCGCGCCGCACGTTGATCGCGCAAGAGCCAGCGCAAGAGACAACACCAGGACCATGGAAAGCCTGTACCTGTTGATCCCGCTTTCAGCCGGCCTTGTGCTCGTGGTCCTGGCCGTGTTTGGCTGGGCCGTGCAGCGGGGCCAGTTCGAAGACCTGGATGCCGAAGGCGAACGAATCCTGAGCGACGACACGCCGGCACTTGATGCGGATCAACCCCGTGCGGCAGCCGCGCAAGAAGAATCGCGGCATCGGTTACCAGTGTCGAAGTGAGGAGTGAGTCGATGTCAAACAGCGCCACGCAGGCCATTTCGACAGACGGTGTGTACAGCGACACGACGGTGCGGCTGTTCGCCCTCGCTGCCATCGTGTGGGGCGTGGTGGGCATGCTCGTGGGCGTGGTCATTGCGGCGCAGCTGACCTGGCCGGAACTGAACTTCGGCATCTCCTTTCTGAGCTACGGCCGCCTGCGCCCACTGCACACCAACGCAGTCATCTTCGCCTTTGGCGGCTGCGCGCTGATGGCCACCAGCCTGCACGTCGTGCAGCGCACCTGCCAGGCGCGGCTGTTCGCGCCGGGGCTGGCGATGTTCGTTTTCATTGGCTGGCAACTCGTCATCGTGGCCGCTGCCATCACGCTGCCGCTGGGCATGACGCAAGGCAAGGAATACGCAGAACTGGAATGGCCCATCGACTTGCTGATCGCGCTGGTGTGGGTCAGCTACGCCATCGTCTTCTTCGGCACCATCGGCAAGCGCAAGGTGCGCCATATCTACGTCGCCAACTGGTTCTTCGGCTCCTTCATCCTGACCGTGGCGCTGCTGCACATCGTCAACAGCGCCGCAATTCCAGTCAGCCTGACGAAGAGCTATTCGGCCTATGCGGGCGTGCAGGACGCGATGATCCAGTGGTGGTACGGCCACAACGCGGTCGGCTTCTTCCTGACGGCGGGCTTCCTGGGAATGATGTACTACTACATCCCCAAGCAGGCCGAGCGCCCGGTGTACAGCTACCGCTTGAGCATCGTTCACTTCTGGGCCCTGATCTTCACCTACATGTGGGCGGGGCCGCACCACCTGCACTACACCGCGCTGCCCGACTGGGCGCAGAGTGTCGGCATGGTGTTTTCGCTGGTGCTGCTGGCGCCCAGCTGGGGCGGCATGATCAACGGCATCATGACGCTCAGCGGCGCCTGGCACAAACTGCGTGACGACCCGATCCTGAAGTTCCTCATCGTGAGCCTGTCGTTCTACGGCATGAGCACCTTCGAG
>JANNGN010000530.1:0-1700 GCA_031403895.1 Rubrivivax sp.
GCCTGAAGGCACCGTGCACGAGGAACTGGTGGCCAAGGAGAAGAATATCCTGGTGCACGAAGGCCAGGTGGTCAACCGCGGCGAACTGGTGGTCGACGGCAGCGCCGACCCGCAGGACATCCTGCGCCTGCTGGGCATCGAAGAGCTGGCGCGCTACATCGTCGAGGAAGTGCAGGACGTGTACCGCCTGCAAGGTGTGAAGATCAACGACAAGCACATCGAGGTCATCGTGCGCCAGATGCTGCGCCGGGTGCAGATCACCGCCGTGGGTGACAGCAAGTACATCAACGGCGAACAGGTCGAACGCTCTGAACTGCTGGATACCAACGACGCGCTGCGCGCTGCAGGCAAGATTCCGGCAACACACGCTGATGTGCTGCTGGGCATCACGAAAGCGTCGCTGTCCACCGACAGCTTCATCTCGGCAGCGTCGTTCCAGGAAACCACCCGCGTGCTCACAGAGGCTGCCATCATGGGCAAGCGCGACGAGTTGCGAGGCCTGAAGGAAAACGTCATCGTGGGGCGGTTGATTCCGGCCGGCACCGGCATGGCCTTCCACGTGGCGCGCAAGGCCAAGGAAGAGATGGACGAGAGCGAGCGCCGCGCCATCGCGATGCAGGAAGCTGAAGAGTTGGCTGCGGTGCAGCTGGCCAAGGTGGATGCCGAGGTTGGCAGCCACGCGTCGGAGTAAGGCGGTGTGAGATCGACCCGCGCAGTTCAGCGCGGTGTTTGAAAAGGGGCGGCGCTGGCTGCCCCTTTTTTCATGTGCCGGGCCAGTCTTTTGGCTTCAAGACCCGCAAGCCAATGAGAGCCGCGCGTCGAGCCAGCCTGTGAAGGGCGCGGTCGTGGGTGATGAGCCAGCGCGCCTTGTGTGCCAGCGCCAGGTCGATGAAAACCTGGTCGTCGGGATCGGCACAGATGAAGGGGCCGGCGCGGGTGGGTTCGGGCTCCGGGCAGGGCGCAGCCCAGCGGTCGAACAAGGCGAGCGCGCGCTCACTGTTCGGTTGCCACCGGGACAGCGCCGGGTAGTGCAAGGTGCGCAGCAACTCTTCGCGCATGCGCGGACTGGCAAGCCAGCGCGCCGCGCCGGACTCGATGGCCGCGTGCAGCGCGTCCATGCCAGGGTCGCGGAATAAGAGCCAATCGAGCGCGGCGTTGGTATCCAGCACCACGGAGGGCGAGGCCGGTGCTGATTCACCCTTCGTCATGGTCCTTCGGCTTGCTGCAATTTGGGCGGCCGAATATACTAGAAGGCTTTTCGGCAAACTTTGCTGAGTTGGGCCGTGCCCAATTCAACCTCTGCCGCGCCGACAGGGCCGCTCCGCTGAGCGTCCTTCATGCCGCCAGAATCAGTTTGTTTGACAAGAATCGATCGCCTAAACAGCGTAGCTTCAAACGGGAACAAGTTACCTATGCCAACCATCAACCAGCTCGTGCGCCACGGCCGTCAGGTCGAAGCTGTCAAGAGCAAATCGCCGGCGATGCAAAACTCGCCGCAGCGGCGCGGCGTGTGTACCCGCGTGTACACCACCACGCCCAAGAAGCCGAACTCGGCGCTTCGCAAGGTCGCCAAGGTGCGCCTGACGAACGGCTTCGAGATCATCAGCTACATCGGCGGTGAAGGCCACAACCTGCAGGAACACAGCGTCGTGCTCGTGCGCGGCGGCCGTGTCAAGGACCTGCCGGGCGTGCGCTACCAC
>JANNGN010000531.1:0-4802 GCA_031403895.1 Rubrivivax sp.
TTCGTTCCGTTTCTGAATCCTGCGTTCTTCCACGATCTTGACCGTCAGGATCGTCGCCGCGAGCAACAGCGTCACCGCGTTGGCGACCACGATCGGCCATTCCCGCAGCACCACGCCGTAGGCCAGCCAGAGCGCGACGCCGGCGGTGAAGGCGCTGTACATGCCGACTGAGATGCCACTCACGTCGCGCGTTCGCAGCGTGAGCATGGCCTGGGGCACGAATGAGCCGGTGGTGAGCGCCGCCGCGCAGTAGCCGAGGGTGTCTTGCAGCGTCATGGCTGTGATGGCCGCAACTTCAGCGCGCCGGTGTGTCGCGCATTGTCCATTGCACCACCGCGTCCAGCGCGGGCCGTGCGGCGTTGGCGTTGGCGTGGTTGATGATGGCCACCACCACATAGCGCCGGCCACTGTTCGACAGCACGTAGCCGGCCACACCCGCCACGTCGCGCAGCGAGCCTGTCTTCAGGTGCGCGCGGCCCGGCGTGGTGCGTGACCGGCGCAGCGTGCCGTCCAGGCCCGAAATCGGCAGCGACGACATCAGTTCGCTCATCACCGGGCTGTCGAAGTTCTGCGTCAGCAGCCGCGCCAGCCGCTGCGCGCTGATGCGGGTCTGGCGCGACAGGCCCGAGCCGTTGTCCAGCACCACGTCGGCGCCGAGCTCACCGGTGCGCTCGGTCAGCCAGCGCGCCAGCGTGTCGCGCGCCGACTCCAGCGTCGCCGGGCCGTTCTTGCGCGCCTGCAGCGCCAGCGTGTAGAAGAGCTGCTGCGCCATCACGTTGTTGCTGAATTTGTTGATGTCGCGCACCAGCTCGGCCAGCGCGGGGGAGCGCTGCTCAAAACTGGGTTTCAGCTCAAGCGGCGCCAGCCCCTCGCGCACGCTGCCCAGTAGCTGGCCGCCCATCTCGCGCCAGAGTGCGTCGATCAGCCTGCCGTCATAGGTGCCGGGCTGGGGGTCGGCGACGGGCCAGTTGAGTTCACCGCAGGCCGCCGTGTAGCTGCCGGCGAAGCGCGTGCGGCCAGGCTCGAAGCTGGCCTTGAGCGCACCGCGCCAGTCGCCGCAAGGGCCGGCTGCCAACGGCACCACGCGGTCAACCTGCGTGCCCGCCAGCGCGGGCTCCATGCTCACACGCGCCACGCCTGCAGCCTCGTCGGGCACGAAGGTGTACAGCACCGAGCGGAAGTTCAGCAGCAGCGCCGCCGGCCGCACGTTGTAGGGCCGCAGCGGCTCGCCGTCGAAGTCGCCCGCGTCGGCCTCGGGCACGACAAAGGCGCTGCTGTCGAGCACGATGTCGCCGCGGATCTCGCGCACCCCTAGCTGCTGCACGCGGCGCAGCAGCAGCCAGACGCGTTCCAGCACCAGCTTGGGGTCGCCGCTGCCCTTGATGAAGACCGAACCTTCGAGCACGCCGTCCTTGATGGGGCCGGTCAGCCACACCGGCGTGGCCCAGGTGAAGGCCGGGCCCAGGCGGTCCAGCGCCGCCATCGTCGTCAGCAGCTTGGCCAGCGATGCTGGATTGACGGGCCGCTTTTCCTGCCACTGCACCACGCTACGGCCGGAAGTGGCGTCGTGGATGACAAGCGACATCGCCTCAGCCGGCACGCCCGCTCGCTGCAACGCTTGCAGCGCCTCGGGCGGCAGGTTCTGCGCCGCCCGTGCGGTGGTCAAGGCCAGCAAGGCCAGCAGGGCGCAGCATGCGCGGCGGCCCATGGAGGTCGTACACGCCAGATACATGCTGTTGATGATCGCACGGCTAAAATTCCTGCATGCCCGCCCCGCCTCTGCTGCCCGTTCTGGCGCTGGACACCGCCACCGAGACGATCGCCGCCGGCCTGCATGCCGGCGGTGCCGCTTTCGCGCTGGGCGCACCTGGCGGTGAGACTTTCACGTTGAGCGGACCTGGCGGCGAGACTTTCACGCTGAGCGGACCTGGCGGCGAGACTTTCACGTTGAGCGCACCCGGCGGTGCGCGGGCCTCCACCCAGCTGCTGCCGCTGCTGACTTCACTGCTGGCCCGCGCCGGCCTGCAATGGCGCGACCTGCGAGCCATCGCCTACGGCCAGGGCCCGGGGGCCTTCACCGGCCTGCGCACCGCCTGCGCGGTGGCGCAGGGCCTGGGCTACGGCATCGGTTGTCGGCTGTTGCCGCTGGACAGCCTGCTCATCGTGGCCGAAGACGCGCGCGAGCAGGCTGCCGCGCCCGCTGGCTGCGAGGTGGCAGTGGCCGTGGACGCGCGCATGGACGAGGCCTATGCCGCGCGGTACCGATGGCTGGGCGGACGCTGGCAGGTGCTGCAGGCGCCAGCGCTGTACACCTTGCCGGCGCTGAACGCAGCGTGGTCGGGTGCATCGGCACAGGGCCTGGTGGCTGGCTCGGCGCTGACCGCCTTTGGCAACCGCCTGTCGCTGCCGGCGCGATGGCAGCGTGTCGAGCGCGAACAGAACCGCGCTGCCGCACTGCTGCGCCTGGCGCACCGCGCCGCGCTCGACGGCAGTGGCGTCGATCCCGCCGACGCGCTGCCGCTGTACCTGCGCGACAAGGTCGCCTTGACGACGGCTGAACGCGCCGCCATCAAGGCCCTGGCCACGACCGTGCCCGAAGGCAGCCTGCGATGAGCGCAAAGTGGCTGCCAAGCCCGCAGCCCCGCATCACACGCCGCGCCATGGGCATGCGCGACGTTGACTGCGTGCGGGCCATCGAGGCCAGCGCCTACAGCTACCCCTGGACGCGCGGCAATTTCATCGATTCGCTGGCCGTCGGCCACCTGGCCGAGGTGCTCGAGGCCGATGGCACCGCCATCGGCTACTTCGTGGCCCTGGTCGGTGTCGATGAATTGCACCTGCTGAACGTGACCGTGGCGCCCGCGCACCAGCGGCAGGGCTACGGCAGCCTGCTGCTGGATGCCGTCAACCAGCACGGGCGCGGCCTGGGCCTGAGCCGCTTGCTGCTGGAGGTGCGCCACGGCAACCAGCTTGCGCGTGCGCTGTACCAGCGGCGCGGCTTTGTGGCCGTCGGCCTGCGGCGCAACTACTACCCAGCGTTGCAGGGGCGCGAAGACGCGGTCGTCATGAGCCTGCATCTGGCGCTGCCCCCTGGGGATGTGCATGAGCTGGTCTGAGCGCCAGCGCGGCCTTTTGCAGGCGATGGGTCTGCGGCTGTGGTCGCAGCCCGCGGCCGTGACTGCGCCCATGACTGCGCCTTTGACTGCGCCTGTGACAGCGCCCACGCCTGCGCCAGTGCCTGCGCTGGTCAACCGGCCCGTTGCGCCGAGTGTCCGGCCCCCTGCAGCGCCTGCGCCGCTGCTGCACTCCCGCAACGCCGACACTGCCAGCCTGGACTGGCCTGCGCTGCGCCAGGCAGTGGCCGAATGCCGCGCTTGCGGCCTGTGCGAAAGCCGCAGCCAGACTGTCTTCGGCGTCGGCCACCCGCAAGCCCACTGGCTGGTGGTGGGTGAAGCGCCGGGTGAACAGGAAGACCTGAGCGGCGAACCCTTTGTCGGCCCTGCCGGCCACTTGCTCGACAACATGCTCGCGGCGCTGCGCCTGGGCCGCGCCGAAGGCGGTGACGCAGCGCCATCGCAACGCGTCTATATCGCCAACACGCTGAAGTGCCGCCCGCCGCGCAACCGCAACCCCACGCCCGCCGAACTGGCGCAGTGCGAGCCCTTCCTGCTGCGCCAGATCCAGCTGCTGCAGCCGCGCATCATCCTGGCCATGGGGCGCTTTGCAGTGGACGTGCTGCTGCGCAGCGGCGACGCCATCGGCAAGCTGCGTGGCCGCGTCCATCAGTACCAGGGCGTGCCGGTGGTGGTGACGTATCACCCGTCGTACCTGCTGCGCTACCCGGCCGAGAAAGCGCGCGCGTGGGAAGACCTGTGCCTGGCCGCCGAGGTGGCCGAGCGAGCGACGGCAGAGCCGGCATGAGCGCCGGCGACACACCGGACGAATTGCGTGCCCTGCGCGCCGAAGTGGCGCAGCTGCGCCGCCTGTGCAACAACGTGCCGGTGGCGATGGCTTATTACGAGCGCGATGGCAACACCTGCCGCTATGCCAACCATGGCTACGCGGCGATGTTCGGCTTTGACGAAGTGTCGATCCTCGGCCGCCCCGTGGCCGAGGTCATTGGCGAGGCCGCGGCGCAGGCCATCCAGCCGCAGGTCGATCAGGTCGTCAGCGAACTGCGCAGCGTGTTCTATGAACGCCATCTGCCGGGCCCTGACGGCCAGCTGCGGTCGATCGAAGTCCACCTGCTGCCGCACCTGGACGGCAGCGGCGCGGCGATCGGCGCCTTCGTGCTCATCAGCGACATCTCGCGCCATCGCCAGGCAGAAGCCGCGCTGCGCGAAAGCGAAGAACGGCTGGCGAAGTTCATGCATGCCAGTGCCGAGGGCATCGTCTTCCACAAAGGCGGTTTCATCACCGATGTCAACCCGCCGCTGCTGGCGTTGTTGGGCTACACCATGGCGCAGATGATGGGCCGCTCGACGCTTGAATTCATCGCGCCAGAGCAGCGGCAGCAGGTGGCCGATGTCATTGCAGCCGGTTCCGAGATCGGCTATGACTGCCTGGCCTTGCACGCCGACGGCTCGCAGGTGGCGGTGGAATTCATCGTGCGCACGCTGCACTACCAGGGCGAGCGGCATCGCATGACGATCGTGCGCGACATCCGCGACCGCATCGAAGCGCAAGCCCGCATTCACCACATGGCGCACCACGACGCGCTGACCGACCTGCCCAACCGCGCCGCCTTTATCGAACGCGCCACGGCGCTGCTGGCGCAGGCGCAGGCGCAGGCGCAATCGCAA
>JANNGN010000532.1:0-4941 GCA_031403895.1 Rubrivivax sp.
CGTCAGGTTGCTGGGGCCCTTCTTCCCGCTGAGCAGCGAAGAAGTGCTGATCGCCGTGCCGGCCGCGTTCTTCAGCGTGCCCACCGTGGCCGGCAGGTTGCGCACGATCTGGGCCACCTTCTGCGCCTGGCTGCCAAGCACGCCGCGCAGCATCTCGGTCATCTCCAGGCGAAAGGTGCGCGGGCGCTTGCTGGTGCTGGCCTCGATGATGCGGGGGAGCGGCGTCACGTCCAGGATCGCATTCGCCAGCGCCACCGCGGCCTGGCCATCGACGGCCGCGTGGTGCAGCTGGGTGTACATCGCGACGCGCCGCTTGCCGTCGGCCGAAGGCGCCAGGCCTTCGAAGATGTGGAACTTCCACAGCGGCTTCTTGCGGTCCAGCAGCACGGGGTGCAGCTTGGACACTTGTGCTTCAAGCTCTGGCATCCCGGACCCTTTGGGCAGCGTGATCTCAACGATGTGCTGCCTCATGTCCGGCTCGGCATCCACCCACGCCGGATTCGCCAGGTTCAGCGGCATCCACCACAGCCTGCGCCGCAACACAGGCGCCACCGGCAGCCGCGAAGTCATGTGCTTGCGCAGCGCGGTGACGAACTTTCCTTTGTAGTCGGCGGGCAGTTCGAACACATGCAGCGCGCCCACGTGCATCGGCATCTCGGGCGTTTCGAGGTAGAGGAAGGTGGCGTCCAGGCCGGAGAGTTGTTTCATGCGGGCACCTATTGCAGCGCTCGGCGCGCAGCGCGCCGTCTCGGGTGCATGCTAGGCGGGCGCGCTGCCGCCGCGCGGCAGGACATGCCCTGATGCAGCGCGCGGGTCAGGGGCTGGTCTTGGCGTCGCCCACCACATGCAGGCCGGACTCGAAAGTGTCCAGCGCTGTGCGCAGGCGCTTGGCGTGGCTGTCGATGCGCTGTTTGCTTTCGGTCTTGACCAAGGCCACCGCCTTGGCACCGCTGTTGGCCACACCCAGGGCGCTGTCAGCCGCCAGCGTGGCACCGGCAGCCAGGTAGAAGCGGCGCAGCGCCGTCAGGCCGTTGATGACCGCATCTTCAAGACCTGAAACGCGCAGCGCACTGAGCGGCGGTGCGTCGCGGGCGCTTTGCAGCCGCGTCACTGCGCCTGCCAGTGCGAACGTGTCAGCAGCCTCGATTGCGGCGTTGAACTGTTTGGCACTCATGTCCTTCAGGTCGGCGCTGCTTGCCGCTGCGGACCGCAAGGCGGCAGGCAGGCCGACGATGCTGCCTTGCAACTGCTCGGCTAGGGCGGTGAGCGTGGTGGCGTAGCCAGCGCCGAAACGTTCGCGCACCTTGTTCAGGCCGATGTTGAGGTCGGCGCCGGTGTTGTCGGCCGCAGCTTGCGCAGCGGCCCGGTCTTCACTGCTGCGGGTCGGGTCGTCAGCGCGGCGCTGCAGGTCGAGCTTGCGCAGCAGGTTGGTGTCGATGCGTTTGCCGGCACCAAAGAGCGCCAGCGACTGCGCCGACTTGATCACGCTCTCGGGGTCGGCCGTGTAGGCCTTGAGGTACCAGTTGCCGACATCGTCCTTGGCCAGCACGTAATTGGTCTTGCCGCCGCCGGCCAGCGTGACGCGGTTGATGTTTTGCCAGTAGAGCTTTTCCACCTGCTCCTTGGCCTGTCGGGTGCGGCGCGCGAACTCGTCGGCATCGACATCGCGCTTGACGAAGCGCAGGTAGTTGTCGAGCAGGTTGTCGTCGGCAGCCGAAGCGCCGTCCTGCACCGTGGTGCTGGAGTACACGCTCTTCAGGTATTCGCTGGCCGGGCGCAGGAAGGTCGCGTTGGAGCGCGTTTCATAGGCCGCGTTGATGGCGCTCAGCAGGTTGCGCGCCCTGCCCTCGTCGCCTGCAGCCAGGGCCTGCACGCGCAGCTGGCGCAACTCTGCAATGACCTGGTCGATGACCTCTCGCGGTTCAGTGCCTCTTTCGTTGGCGCCTAGCGCCATCAGCGCCGCGCTGGCCGGGGGCGGGGTCAGTTTGAGGATGAACTCGGTGGCGGCGATGGAGGCCGGCGTCTTGGGGGTTTTGTCCAGCGCCGCCAGCAAGAGGCGCTGCACGCCGGCTGCGTCGCGCACCTGGGCCTTCACGGCGTCCATCACCACGGCTTCGCGCAGGGCTTCCAGGGTGCCGAAGGCACCTTGTGCGGCCACGGCAACGGTCGTTGCGCTGATCTGATCGGCTGCGGCCTTCTTCACATCGGCGCGCGCAGCGTCGAGCTGTTTGTTGATGTCGGCGACAGCGGCGCCCAGATCCTGCCTGCGCTTGCCCAGCTTGAGCACCTCCAGCTGGTACGTGCCCGCCGCAGCCAACAGGCTGCGTTGCAGCGCGACTAAGGCGTCAGCTGCGGTGAAGGTCTTGGCCGCATCCAGGTCGAGCACAGAGCCCGGCGCCGCGAGCAGGCTGCGCACCATTTCAAGCCGCTTGAGCTGCGCGCCCGCGCTGGGGGGCTTGGCGCGTTCCTTCGCCCATAGCTGCAGGCCTGGCAGCAGGTCGGCGGGCGCCATGGTGGCGGCGGTGGTGCCGGTGGTGGCCGCCTTGGTGGCGGCATTGGCATCGCCCAGTTCCTGGTCGGCCAGCACACCATCGGTGGGCTGTGGGAAGAGGGCCCCGCGCACACTCGGCGGCACCAGTGTGCGCACGGCGGCTTCCAGCACCGCCGCCTGCGCGCTGTACTCAGTGAGCCGGGTGTTGACGGCGGACAGCTCCCCGGTCCGGTCTGCCAGGTCGGCGTCTGCCTTCGGCTGCCGCTCAGCCAAAGCCTGGGCGCTGACGGTGGCCGCCACCACGCTGCTTTCGGCCAGCGCCTTGCGCAGGTCGGCGTGTTGACGGGCATGGCGCAGGAAGCCGTCAAAGGCCGCGTCCGCACCGGGTGCCAGCGCAGCCTTGGCGGCGCGCAATTCCGCCGGCCCAGCGTCGCGCTGGGCCTGCTGATGCACGCGGCGGCGGCGCAGGTCGTTGGCATGCAGGATCAAGGTGTTGCCCAGCGTTTGCAGCACCGCCATGCGCGTGGCCAGGCGATCGATGCCGGTGCCCGTTGTGGTGGTGACGTAGAGCGCATCGCCCACCGGCTGTGTCTTCTGGGTCGGCTTGCCACGCCCCGCGAACTCGTCCTGCAGCGCACGGTAGGTGGTGTTGTTGACGACAAAGAGCACACGCTCGGCAAAGAACACCAGCGCCTCTTCCAGATCGGCCAGCGCGCGGCGGATCTCGGGGTGCTCCATGCGGTGGTTGTAGCGGGAAAGGGATTCGAGGAAACGCGTGGTCAGTGTGTCGATGCCTATGGGCAGGCGCCCACTGTCAAAACCTGAGGCATTTCCCTGCTTGGACAATGCATCAACGTCGTCATCATCAAATGCCGGCACAGCGCTATCCGAATCGAGCAGGTCAGCCGGACCGCGAGCCAGGCCCCAGCGGCGTACGGAGGCCGGCTGCAGGTAGCCGCCGTCGCCTGCATGCACCGACTTACAACTGCCGAAGGCACGCTCGGGAATTTTCTCCATGACCTGGTCGATCCAGCTCAGCAGGCCGGCTGTTTCCTTGGGCGAACGGGCCGCCCAGTCTGCGATGACACGGTTTGCGTCGGCGTATTTGAAGCCCGCGCTGATGGAACCCGGGGGATAGCGCTCTTTGAACCACTGGGTCATCTCGGCGCGCAGCGGTTCAAACTTGCCTCTGCCGTGTTGGCGGTCAGACAGCAGGAAGCAGGCGAGGTACTCAGGCTGCATCGCACCGGCCACCACCTTGGCCGCAGTGCGGGCGGTCGCCAGGTCGCTGCCCGCTGCGGGCAGCACTTCCAAAGCGGCACGCAGCACGCCCCGCATGGCCTGCCGTGCGTCGCCGAAGGCACGCGCAATCGCCACGACACGGTCTTCAAATTCAGGGTCGCGCTGCTTGAAGAGCAGCACCGCGTGGCCGGCCACCACTTGCGGATCGCTGAGTTTTTCAAAGCTGCGGTTGGTGCGGAATTCGGGCCCTGTCCCGCCTGTCGAACCCCCAGCTTCACGGGCGGGACAATCCGGAACGGCCTTTCCGGGTGCCGTGGATTCGGCCAGCTTCAGGCAAGCCAGGCTGAGTTTTTTGATGGGCCGCAGGGTGCCCGCTGAACCACGGCAGAAGGACTTAAGTCGTGTCGGGCACAGAAAGTTTCGGTATGCCTCGGCAAAGGGCTGCACATCGGCTGGCAATGTCAACGGGATGCGCTGCGCCACGCTGTAGTCCGCATCCTGCAGTGACGCCACGGCCATGGCCGCTTGCAGGTTGGCATGCGCAGTCCGCACCTTGGCTTCGGGGCTCTCTTCACTGTCTTGGTACAGGAAAAGTGCACCGTTGACGAAGCGCGCCAACGGGGACTGCAACGGTACTTGCTGGACACTGATGAAGCGGTCCAGCCCATCAATGCCGCCAACGCGCCCGCGCCATTGTTTGTTGCTCCGATACGTGTCCTCAATGTCATTGCGCAGCTCCGCCAGCATCGGCCGCGCCGACACCGCCAGCGCCGCAAACTGGCGCGCCTGCATCTCTTCTTCGTTGCTCAAGGGGCCCTTGTACACATCGACATCGATCTGCAGCGCCGAGCAGGCGGCAAGGCATAGCGTGGCCAGCAGGATGGCCAGGCTCAGGCTGGGAGAACGGCGTTGTTTCATGGCTGTCCTCAGTCGTTCTGCACGCTGTCAAGCACCAAATCCAATTGGTGGCGCAGCACGCGGATCTTGGCCAGGTCGGTCCACAGCGCCTTCTCTATTTCAGGCCCCGCCGCCGAGCCTTGTGTGACCTGCGCCACCACCCCGAGGGCCTGGTCCACGGCAGAGTAAAAGGCTTCCGGGTCGGAGCCCATCTCCACCACCAGGCGGTGGTCGCGTGGTGCCTCTCTGAAGCCTTCGGGGCCGAACATCACGAGCCGGCGGCCGGTGAGCGCGCCTTTGTCGATCTCATC
>JANNGN010000533.1:0-3064 GCA_031403895.1 Rubrivivax sp.
GGCAGCATGCGCATCTACACCGAACAGGAACACGAGATCCTGGGTGAAGAGTCGATCGGCTTCATCACCTTCCTCGAATCCGCCGGCGTGCTGGCCGCGCCGATGCGCGAAATGGTGATCGACCGTGCCCTCGCCGTGGGCAGCGGTGCGCTTGAACTGGAAGACCTGAAGATCATCGTGCTGATGGTCTTCTGGAGCCTGGGCGAAGAGCCCGACGCGCTGGTGCTGGACGAGCTGTTCGTCGACTCAGAAGACCGCGTGATCCACTGACGCGGCCGGCTTATCAAGCGGCCGCCGCGGAACCGGCTCAGCCGGGCCGCTGGGGGCGCCCCTTGAGGGGGTGAGCTGGACAGGAACAGTCCGGGGGACTGTTCCTCGCCAGCGAACGCAAAGCCGCTCCGGGGTGGTCAAGACAGCAGCCGAGAAGAGTCCACGTCCAGCTTCGCCAGCGCGCTGCGTGTGGCGCGCACCGTCAACGCCTCGTCCTGTGCCGGCACGATCAAACCGGCCTGCAGGAACGACGCCAGCCGGTGCTGCTGGAACAACACGCAACGCCCCTGCGGCGTGACAAACAGCGACAGCTGCTTGCGCAAGCCGTGCCACGATAGCTGCACCGGTTCGGGGTGGCCGGCGCGGTCCAGCATGTACCAGCTGCCGACCTGCAGCTCGCGCGCCCAGGCCACCATCGCCGGTGTCGGCATCGAGCCGCCTTCAAGCACCACCTCGAGGTCAGAACTCTGGTGGCCCGAGAGGTCGAGCACCATCGACTCGTCGATCTCCACATCGGCCGCGTCTGGCAACAGCTCTTCCAGAGTCTCCAGCTGCTCCATCAGTTCGCGCAGGCGCTCGTCGGGGATGACCGCCGCCTTGGCGGTGAAGGCCGCCGCCAGCGAGTTGTTCAGTTGCTGGATGTGTTCGTCCTGCCTGGCCGCGTCCATGCCGGCCGAGAGCATGCCTTCGCGCAGCGATTTCAGCAGCACCGGCAGCCGGCGGATGACTTCGGCGCGCTCTTCGCGCGTGACCTTGGCGCTGGCGCTCCAGATCAGGTCAGCCGCAGCGCGTTTCATGGTCTTGGTCTGCTCGCCCTGCGCGGTGTAGCGCATGGCCGTGGTGGCCAGCACGTCGGCCCAGACGTGGAACAGGAACTGGCGCACACCTTCCTGCACCGGCACTTCGTTCAACATGCGGCGCAGCTCGATCGTGTACTGGATGGCCAGCGTCTCGCGCTGCTCGACCTGCTGCGCCAGCGAGACCCCGCGCTTGGTGATTTCGTTTTCATTCTTGAAGTAGTGCTCCAGGAACTTCTCGAATTCGATCAGCACGGTCTGGAAGACGCGGCGGCCGGTGTCGGGGTAGGCCTCGACCACCTGCACGATGCGCTTGATCTCCTTCTCCATCGACACGCCGACGCCGCTGGCCGCCGTGTCGAAGCCCATCACGCAAGCGCCCATGCGGTCGATCAGGCGGCGCGCCGGGTGGTCGATGGTGGCGAAGAAGTCGGGCTCGGTGACGGCCACGCGCAGCACCGGCATCTGCAGCCGCGCAAACCACACGCGCACTGCCGTCGGAATGCGGTCTTCGGTCAGGATGCTCT
This sequence comes from Rubrivivax sp., assembly GCA_031403895.1. GTDB lineage: Bacteria > Pseudomonadota > Gammaproteobacteria > Burkholderiales > Burkholderiaceae_C > Rubrivivax. Next base: position 1,595 of record JANNGN010000533.1, read on the forward strand.
GGAACAGCAGCGCCACGATCTCGATGGTGGCGCGCTCTTCGGGCGAGGCCGCTGCTTTTTTAAGCGTCTGCTTGCGCTGGTGCAGTTCTTCCAGCAGCACCGGTGTGGTCACCACGGGCTCGCCGCGCTGGGTGGTGGGCGCCAATCGCTGGCGGATGCCCTGCTCGGCCGAGTCGATGGCGCGCGACAACCCTGGCGACAGCACCGGTGCCGGCCGGTCCAGCAACTGCGAGCGGGTGGACGAGACAAAGCTCGGCACGTGGCGGCCGATCAGCCGGTTCAGCCGGCCGAGCACCGCCTCGGCATGCTCGCGGCTGCGCGCCAGCGGCGCGGTGCGCGTCATCATGCGTGTTTCGTCACCCACCCCGCCGCGGTTGCTGGAGCCACCACCCGACCAGTTTCCGAAGCCACGCCCTGCAGCCGCAAAACCGGCCGAGCTGGGGTATTCCGATGGCGCACCCAGGGCCATCGCCGCCGACGAAGCGCCATCGCCCGCAAAGTTGCTGCCCGGGCCGGACCAGCCCATCTGTGCATTGGGGTGGGTGCGCGAGCGCTTGATGAAAGGCCGCAGATCGACCTCGGGCAGCACCTTGTGCTCCACCAGCCAGCTATTGGTCTCGTGGTAGGCCTCTTCCACGAGCAGCGCAAATTCGTCATGCAGGGTCGGCTGCATTTCGCGCCAGCCGTCCAGTGTCAGGCCGGCCGCGCGCCAGGCGTCGAAGACGATGCGCGCCAGCACGTGGGCGCGCAGCATGTCGTGCGGGTCGAGTTCGGTGCGGCCTTCCAGGTGCGCCACGCGCGAGCGCAGGTCGGCAAATTCCCAGGACGCGCGGTCCATCACCGCCAGCGCCAGGCGCGAGGTGACGATTTCGAGTTCGATCGTGTCGTCGGGCACCAGCGTCATCGCATCGCGGCCGCTGCCGGCTGACGGCAGGTCGCCCGGGCGTGAGGCCGACACGCCATGGGTCAACACCTTGCGCAGCCCCGTGACGATGCCGCGGTGCCAGGCCTGCGCGCCCGACATCAAACCCTGAACCAGGTCGCGCCGGCGCTGGAAGACGCTGTGTTCCGAGGGTTTGTCCAGCAGCGTGCGCGCACCGTCCATGACGGACTGCACCATGCCCGTCAGGCCCTTGACAAGCTCTTCGGTGTAGAGCCGCCGCGCCTGGCCGGCGATGGAGTCGGGCGAGGCGCTGGTGGCCATGTCAGGTGCTGCAGTCGGCCGGAGTAGGTGTCCAAGTCACTCTACACCACCGCCCCGGCGTTCGGATCGTTGGGGTCGCTTTCCTTGGCCCCTACCTTGACCAGGTCTTCGCGCTTGACTCCCAGCCACATCGCGATGCCGGCGGCGACGAAGATCGACGAATAGATGCCGAACAGAATGCCGATCGTCAGCGCCACCGCAAAGTAGTGCAGCGTGGGGCCGCCGAAGATCAGCATGCTCAGCACCATCATCTGCGTGCTGCCGTG
>JANNGN010000534.1:0-8796 GCA_031403895.1 Rubrivivax sp.
GACGTGGTGGACATGCCAGTCACTGTGGCGGTGGATTCGCAGGGCACCAGCGTACACAACACCGGCCCGCGCGAGTGGCAGGCAAAGATCGGCAAGATTCCCGTCACCGTCGCCTGAACGATTGAACATTCGCAAGGCCCAGCCCGCGCGTGTCGCAGCTCTTCGAAGTCCACCCGCAGAACCCGCAGCCCCGGCTCCTCAAGCAGGCGGCGGCCATCCTGCACGCGGGTGGCATCGCGGCCGTGCCCACCGACAGCAGCTACGCGCTGGTGTGCAGGCTGGACGACAAGGCGGCGGCAGAAAACCTGCGCCGCCTGCGCCAGGTGGACGACAAGCACCACCTCACGCTGCTGTGCAAAGACCTCAGTGAACTGGCCAGTTATGCACGCGTGGACAACCGCCAATACCGGCTGCTGAAACTGGCAACGCCGGGGCCCTACACCTTCATCCTGGAAGCGACGAAAGAAGTGCCCCGGCGGCTAAGCCACCCGAGCCGCCGCACCATCGGCCTGCGCGTGCCCGACCATCCGATCACGCAGCAATTGCTGGCGCTGTTTGGCGAGCCGCTGCTGGCCACCACGCTCATCGCACCCGGCGAAACAGAACCGATGAACGACGCCCAAGAGATCCGCGAGCGCTTCCAGAAGTCGCTGCAAGCGGTGGTGGACGCGGGTGCCTGCCCGATGGCGCCAACCACGGTGATCGACTTCAGCGGTGAAGAGCCGGTGCTGGTGCGCCAGGGGCGCGGATCGCTGTCGCGGCTGGGGCTGTAGCCGCCCTCAAGCCGCTCAATGCACGCGCTCAGAGCGCAGCGATGACCACCATCTCGACACGCCAATCCGGCTTCGCCAAGTCGGCCTTCACGGTGGCGCGCGGTGGTGCATTGCCGGCCGGCAGCCAGGCTTCCCACGCTGCATTCATGGCCGCAAAGTCGGCCAGGTCCTTGATGAATATCTGACACATCAAGAGCTTGCTGTTGTCGGTGCCCGCACGCGCCAGCAGCGCGTCGATGGCTGCCAGCACCTGCTTCGTCTGGCCCGTGATGTCCTGCGAAGCATCGGCCGCCACCTGGCCGGCAAGGTAGCAGACGCCGTTGTGGACGGCCATTTCCGAAAGCCGGGCGCCGACGTCGAATCGTTGAACCATGTCAGTGATGTCCGTGTTTGGTGGGATGTTTGGGATGTTGTTTGGGCTGGTGCTTGGGCTGGTGTTTGGCTGGATGTCTGGCAGGCGGCAGCGGCACCGCCGTGCCTGCCTTGTGCTCCGGCTTCTGCCCGAGCTTGCTCTCGGTGCCGGCAAGCAGCTTCTTGATGTTGCCTTCATGGCGCCAGACCAGCAGCAGGCTCATCAGCGCTATCGCCAGCAGCGCCGGCTCCGGCCCCCAGATCAGCGCCTGGTAAAAAGGTGCGAAGACCGCCGCGATGATCGAGGCCAGCGATGAATAGCGGAAAAACGCCGCGATGATGAGCCAGCTCAGCAGCGTCGCCAGCCCGAGCCAGGGGTTGATGGCCAGCAGCGCACCCGCCGCTGTCGCCACACCCTTGCCGCCCCGGAAGCGGAAGAACACCGGCCACAGGTGGCCGAGGAACGCCGCCAGTCCGGCGAACGCAGCCACCGTCTCATCCAGCCCGAAGCGCGGCCCGAAGACCAGCACCAGCAGCACCGGCACATAGCCCTTCAGCGCGTCCAGCGCCAGCGTCAGCACCGCAGCCGCGCGGTGGCCCGAGCGCAGCACGTTGGTGGCGCCGGGGTTTTTCGAACCGTAAGTGCGCGGGTCGGCCAGGCCCAGGCCGCGGCTGACGAGGACGGCAAAGGACAGCGATCCGATGAGGTAGGCGGCCAGCAGGGCCGCAGCAATCCAGAGGGCGTTCATGCGGGCGCGAGTGTAGGTCAGGCCGGGTCCGGCTCAGGCGAAAAAGCTCACGGCAGCAGCGCACAATGCACCGGCCGCGCACCCACCAGCCGCAGCAGCACCGCAGGTTCGATGTCCACCAGAAAGCCGCGCCGCCCGCCGTTGATGCACAGCCGCGGCAGGTCCAGCACGCTGGCTTCCACCCACACCGGCATGGCCTTGCGCAGGCCGAAGGGCGAGGTGCCGCCGACCAGGTAGCCGCTGTGCCGCTGCGCCACATCGGGTGTACACGGCGCCACGCTCTTGGCACCGATTTCGCGCGCCAGATTTTTGGTGCTGACCTGGCGGTCGCCATGCATCAGCACGATCAGCGGCTGCGCCTTGTCGTCCTGCATCACGAGCGTCTTGATGACCGCGTGCTCGGGCCAGCCCAGCTGCCGTGCGGACTCGGCCGTGCCGCCATGTTCGACGTAGTCGTAGGGGTGCTCGGTGAAGGCCACGCCGGCCAGGCGCAGCATCTGCGTAGCCGGCGTTTCGCTGACGTGCCTGTCCTTCTTCGCCACGGCAGTTCAGGCGCGTGCGTACAGCAGCGCGGCGAAGAAGTGGCACACGCTGCCGCCCAGCACGAACAGGTGCCACACAAAGTGGGCGTAGCGCACGCGGTTGTCGAGCAGAAACACCAGCGCGCCCAGCGTGTAGCTGACGCCGCCGGCCACGATCCAGGCCAGCCCGGCAGGCGGCATCCGTTGCAGCAGCACCGGCATGGCGAGCAAAGCCATCCAGCCCATCGCCACGTACAGGCCGGTGCTCAGCCACGGGTGTTGCAGGCGGTTGAGCAGCTTCACGGTGACGCCAAAAGCCGCCGCCGCCCAGACCGCGCAGAACAGCATCCAGCCCCAGCCGCCGCTGAGCACGCCCAGGGTGAAAGGCGTGTAGCTGCCGGCGATGAACAAGTAGATGGCCGCGTGGTCGAGCCGCTGCAGCCATGCCTTGGCGCTGCTGGCACGAGACGCCGGCAGCGCGTGGTACAGCGTCGAGATGCCGTACAGCACCATCATCGTGGCCGAGAAGACGCAGGCGGCCACGATGTCCACCGCACCGCCCAGCCGGTTGGCCTGCCACACCAGGATCGGCAGCGAAGCCAGCGCCAGCAGGAACCCAAGGCCGTGACTGATGGCGTTGGCGATCTCTTCGCCCAGGGTCTGCGGGCGCTCGGTGCGCGGGGTCGTGCTGCTCATCAACTTCTCAAGTGTTTCATGACGGCTCGCTTCAATCACCCTCCACCCACTCGATCTGTGCACCCAGCATGCGGATGTTCTCTGCAAAGCGCGGGTGCGCACGCCGCACCGGCGTCGCGTTCTTGATGACTGACTTGCCGGGGATGCTGGCCGCCAGCATCAGGAGCGCAATCGCGACGCGGATGATGTAGGGGCTTTCCACCTCGGCCGGCGCCAGCGGCTTGCCGCCGAAAGTGATGATGCGGTGCGGGTCGGCCATGAAGGCCTGGGCGCCGAACTTGCCGAGCTCGCTGGTCCAGCCCATCGCACCTTCATAGACCTTGTTCCAGAACATCGCGCTGCCCTCGGCGCGCACGCCCAGAGCGACGAAGATCGGCAGCAGGTCCACCGGCAGATAGGGCCAGGGCGCGGCCTCGATCTTCTGCAGGATGTTCTGCGTGAAGGGCTGCTTCACGCGCAGCGGGCCGTCCAGCACGGTGTGGCTCCAGCCGCCCTCGTGTACCACCTGCACGCCGAACTTGGCGAAGGTGCGGTCGATGAGCGGAAACTGTTCGGGCGCGGAGTTCTTCACCGTGATGCAGCCGCCGGTGATGGCGCCCAGCGCCAGGAAGGTGACAGCCTCGTGAAAGTCTTCAGCAAAGGTGAATTCACCCCCGCCGAGCGAGCGCACGCCGTGTACCGTGAGCCGGCTGGTGCCGATGCCTTCGATCTGCGCGCCCAGCATCGTCATGAAGGTGCAGAACTCCTGCACATGCGGCTCGCTGGCCGCGTTCATCAGCGTGCTGGTGCCTTGGGCGAGTGCAGCGCAAAGCACGAAGTTCTCGGTCGTCGTGACGCTGGCGTAGTCGAGCCAGTGGTGGTTGGCCTTGAGGCCCGATTCGGTGCGCATGATGAGCGCTTCACGCGTGCGTTCCACCGTGCTGCCGAAACGTTCCATCACCTCGACGTGGGGGTCGATCTCGCGCACGCCCAGGGTGCAACCCTGGACATCGTTTTCGATCCGCGCCACGCCAAAGCGCGCCAACAGCGGCGGCACCAGCATGATCGAGCTGCGCATCTCTTCGGGCAGGTGATGCGTCTGCGGGTCGAAGCGCGTGTGTTGGTGGTGTACGTCCAGCACGCCGGTGGCGTAGTCCACGCTGACCGCGCTGCCCAGCATGCGAAAGATGTCCAGAATCTTGCGCACGTCGGTGATTTCCGGAATGCCCAGCAGGCGCACCGGTTCGCGTGTCAAGAGCGTGGCGCACAGGATCGGCAGCACGGCATTCTTGTTGGCAGACGGGACGATGCGGCCGGTGAGCGGCGTGCCGCCGTGGACGATGAGGTTGGCCATGAAGCGATGGAGGTCCGGATGTTCAGGTGTCCATTGTCACTGCGTCACTGCGTCATTGCGCCGGGTCGCGCAAGCGCTTGCGGATGGCGTCGATCTCGCTCAGCAATTCAGGCGCCAGCACGGTGCCCCACGCCGCCAGGTTTTCGTCCAACTGCGGCACGCTCGTGACGCCGATGATGGTGCTGGCGACGCGCCAATTGCCGTAGCAGAAGGCCAGCGCCATCTGCGTCGGCGTCAGGCCGTGCTGTCGCGCCAGCGCGTTGTATTCGCGCGCGGCCGATAGCGTTTCGGGCCGCGCCCAGCGCTGCGTGCGCATGGCGGCAAAACGCGCGAGGCGGCCGATTTCAGGCTGCGCCTCGTCCAGGCCCGGTGCGTCGTACTTGCCGGTCAGCGTGCCGAAGCCCAGCGGCGAATAGGCCAGCAGGCTGACGCCCGTGCGGTAGAGCGTTTCGTCGAGCGCGTTGTCCAGGCTGCGGTTGACCAGCGCGTACGGGTTCTGCACGCTGGCGATGCGCGGCAGGCCGTGCTGTTCAGCCAGGCGCACAAACTCGCTCACGCCCCAGGGTGTCTCGTTGCTCAGGCCAATGTGGCGCACCTTGCCGGCTTGCACCAGGCCGGCCAGTGCTTCCAGCTGCGACAGGATGGTGCTGTATTCCTTGTCCTTCGAGGGGTCGAAATAGTGCGCGCCGAACCACGGCCCGTTGCGGTTGGGCCAGTGAATCTGGTAGAGGTCGATGAAGTCCGTCTGCAGACGCTGCAAGCTGTCGTTGCAGGCCTGCACGATCTCGGCCGGCAGCAGGTTGGCGCTGCCGCTCCTCACCCAGTCCATGTTGCGCGAAGGCCCCGCCACCTTGGTCGCCAGCACCACACGCTGGCGCACGCCGGGGCGGCTGGCGAACCACTGGCCGATGATGGTTTCGGTGCTGCCGTAGGTCTCGCGCCGCACCGGCACGGAATTCATCTCGGCGGTGTCGATGAAGTCGATGCCGCGTGGCAGCGCGTGGTCGAGGATGGTGTGGGCTTGCGCCGTGCCGACCTGTTCACCGAAAGTCATGGTGCCCAGGCAGATCGGGCTCACGTGCAGGCCGGATTGGCCGAGTGGAATGTGCTTCATGGCGGCAGTGTGCCGCATGCGCGCGCTGCGGCGCTGCGGCGCTGCAATCAGGGTTCGGGCGAGCGGCTTTGCGCTGCTCGATCTTCCTCCTGCAGCCGCAGCAAGCGCCGCTGCACCTTGCCGGTGGTGGTCATCGGCAAGGCGTCGATGAACTCGATCTCTTTCGGGTATTCGTAGGGCGCCAACTGGCCGCGCACGTGCTGCTGCAGCGCCAGCACCAGCGCCGCGCTGCCCACATGGCCGGCAGTTAGCACGACATAGGCCTTGACCACGGCACCCCGCTCTGCGTCGGGCTTGGGCACCACCGCGGCGTTGGCCACGGCCGCGTGTTTGACGAGGCAGTTCTCGATCTCGCTCGGGCCGATGCGGTAGCCCGCCGCCTTGAAGACATCGTCACTGCGGCCCTGGTACCAGAGGTAGCCGTCGGCATCCATCACTGCCGTGTCGCCGGTGCGGCACCAGCTGCTGGCGACGTCGCCGGTGAACTTGGCGGCAGTGGCGGCATCGTTGCGCCAGTAGCCGAGAAAGAACACCGGGTCGCGCTGGCCGTGCATGTCCAGACGGTGCACTGCCACGTCGCCGGGTGTGCCGCGTGCGCACTCAAGGCCAGCGTCGTCGATGACGGCAACGCGGTGGCCCGGGTAAGCACGGCCCATGCTGCCCGGCCTGGCGGGCCAGGCGGGCCGGCGCTGGCCGTCAGCGGCGATGTAGCTGACGCAGTTGCCGACGATGTAGTTGATCTCGGTCTGGCCAAACATCTCGTTCACGGTGACGCCCAGCGCCTGCCGGCACCAGTGAAACACCGCGTCGCCCACCGATTCACCCGCGCTCATGATGGCGCGCAGCTTCAACGTGTAGCGCGCAGCCGGCTCGGGCACTGCTTTCAGCATCGCCTTCAACGCGGTGGGAAAGAGGAAGGTGTGCGTCACGGCATGGCGCTGCAGCAGATCAAACGCGCGCTCGGGCCCGAAGCGGCCCTGGTACGCCACGATCGGGCGGCCGAAGTACAGCGTGGGCAGGAGCGCGTCCATCAAGCCGCCGGTCCAGGCCCAGTCGGCAGGGCTCCAGAAGACCTCGTCGGCGTCGCACCCGAACCAGTTCTGGCTGCAGACAAAGCCGCTCAGGTTGCCGATTAGGGCGCGGTGTGCAATCAACGCGCCCTTGGGTGGGCCGGTGGTGCCGCTGGTGTAGATCAGCACGGCGGGGTCGTCGGCGCGTGTCCTGCACGCTGCAAAGGGCTTGCTGGCGCGGCCCAGCGCCGTCGTCCAGTCCTGCTCACCCTGCCTCGCCGCTGCGCCCACCACCAGCAGCGCGCGCAATGCCGGGCAGTCGGCGCGCACCGAACGCAGGTTGGCGATGGCGCTCTCGTCGGCGATAGCCACCACCGCGCCGCTGTCCTGCAGCCGGTAGGCCAGTGCGTCGGGGCCGAACAGCATCGACAGCGGCATCGCCACCGCACCCATCTGGTACAGCGCCATGTGTGCCACTGCGGTCTCGGGCCGCTGCGGCATGACGACGGCCACGCGGTCGCCGCGCTGCACGCCCAGGCGCGCCAGCGCGTGGCTCAGGCGGTCGGCCGTGCGCTGCAGTTCGCCGTAGCTCAGGCGGCCCTGGCGGCCGTCTTCATGCTCCCACACGATGGCCGTGCGGCGCGCGCTGGCCGGGCGCTGCGCCCAGCGCGTGCAGCAGGCCTGCGCGATGTTGAAGTGGCGCGGCACCTGCCAGTGCAGGCCGGCAAACAACGCGGCGTGGGCATCGGCATCAACGGTGGGTTTTCGGCGCTTCATGGCACGAGCTTAAGGTGCCGCTGCGGAGCGCTGATGCGGGCATTCCCCCAAGGCCGATGCACCGGCCAGCGCGCATCAAGTTCAATCCGGGACGGCCGAAAAACCGTGCATACCGGGCCTCATCGGGTTCGAGCGGCTTCATCCCTCCCATGCCCTACGCCGAGCTCTCCACCGTCAAACATCGCTTGCAACTTGGCGCGCCTTTGCCCTTCAATGTGCGCCATGCCGACCACACGCTGCTGCTGGCGCGGGGCCAGCGGGTCGAGTCGCGCGAACAGCTTGACGCGATCATGCAACGCGGTGCGCTGGTTGACCTGAGCGAGCTGCAAAGCCCGCGCGACGAGATCCTGAAGGCCCCGCGCGAACTGCTGCCGCAGCTGTGGTCGCACGCGCTAACGCAGCTGGGCCACACGCTGCGCACGGCATCGGCGCACACCTTCCGCGCGGCGCTGAGCGACGCCACCGACCCTGTCACCGCACTCGTCGAACGCGACCCCGACCTGGCCATCTTCCAGGTGCTGCGCCAGGGCGGCAGTTCCGACATGGACTACGGCGCGCAGCGTTCGCTGCAGACTGCCATCACCAGTTTGCTGGTGGCGCAGCGCTTGGGCTGGGAGCCGGCGGAAGCCGAACGCGCCTTCAAGGTTGCGTTGACGATGAACCTGTCGATGCTGGAATTGCAGGGCCAGCTGGCGCGCCAGGTCTCCGCCCCCAGCCCCGAGCAGCGCCAGGCGCTGCAGACGCACCCGATGCGCAGCGTGCGGCTGCTGGAAATCGCTGGCGTGAGCGACCGGCTGTGGCTCAGCGCCGTGCTGCAGCACCACGAAAACGAAGACGGCAGCGGCTACCCCAGCGGCACCACGGAGGTGGGCGAACTGGCGTCGCTGGTGCGGCGCTCGGACGTGTACACCTCCAAGCTCGCATCGCGCTCGTCGCGCGACGCCATGGGTGCCGACATGGCGGGCCGCCAGATGTTCATGCAGGACCCCGGCCACCCGATGACGGCTGCGCTGGTGAAGGAATTCGGCATCTACCCGCCAGGCTGCCACGTGCGGCTGGTGTCGGGCGAACTGGCGGTGGTGGTGGCGCGCGGTGCCGTCATCACGGCCCCCATCGTGGCCTGCCTGAGCAATGCCCGCGGCGCGCCGCTGCCGGTGCCGCTGCGGCGCGACACCAGCCTGCCTGGCAACGCCGTACACAGCGTGGTGGGCGAAGGCAGCGTCAGAGGCCGCCTGCCGCTGGACCGGCTGCTGGCGGCGCTGGTGGCGCAGTAGCCAGCGCCGACAGCGTGGCCAGCGCCGGGCCGGTGACGCGGCAGATGCGCCAGTCGGGCATCACCGTCGCTCCCATCTGCTGATAGAAGCGGATGGCACGTTCGTTCCAGTCCAGCACGCTCCATTCAAAGCGCCCGCAGCCGCGCGCCACGGCCAACCCCGCCAGGTGCGCCAGCAGCGCCTTGCCCAGCCCCGTGC
>JANNGN010000535.1:0-4495 GCA_031403895.1 Rubrivivax sp.
GCCACCATCTCGGGCTTGAGCACGCCGGCTGCGCTCAGGCCCAGGAAGATGTCGGCGCCCGGCAGCACCTCGGCCAGCTTGCGCAGTGTCGTCGGCTGCGCGAAGAAGGCCTTATCCTCGTCCATCAATTCGGTGCGGCCCACGTACACCACGCCTGCCAGGTCGGTGACCCAGATGTTCTCGCGCTTCAGGCCCAGCTTCAGCAACAGGCCCAGGCAGGCCAGCGCCGCCGCACCCGCGCCCGACGCGACGAGCTTGACGGTGGCGATGTCCTTGCCCACCACTTTCAGCGCATTGATGACGGCCGCGCCGACGACGATCGCGGTGCCATGCTGGTCGTCATGGAAGACGGGAATCTTCATGCGTTCGCGCAGCTTGCGTTCGACGTAGAAGCAGTCCGGCGCCTTGATGTCTTCGAGGTTGATGCCGCCGAAGGTGGGCTCCAGCGCAGCGATGATGTCCACCAGCTTGTCCAGGTTGCGCTCGTTCAGCTCGATGTCGAAGACGTCGATGCCGGCGAACTTCTTGAACAGCACCGCCTTGCCTTCCATCACCGGCTTGGCCGCCAGCGGCCCGATATCACCCAGCCCGAGCACCGCAGTGCCGTTGGTGATGACGCCCACCAGGTTGCCGCGCGCTGTATAGCGGAAAGCATTCGCCGGGTCGGCGACGATCTCTTCGCAGGCCGCCGCCACGCCCGGTGAATAGGCCAGCGCCAGGTCGTGCTGGTTGATCATCTGCTTGGTCGCCACCACGGCCAGCTTGCCGGGCGTCGGGAATTCGTGGTACTCCAGCGCGGCGCGGCGCAACTCGGCGGCGCGGTCCTGGGTCTTGTTGCCGGCTGGGTTGCCGGGCTTGTCGTTCGGGCTGGACATCGTGACTGTCTCCTTCGGTCGCGCTGGGCTTACTGTGGCCATCAGGGTCAGCGGGCGCGGATTGTAGGTGTGCAGTGTGGGGCCTTCGGCGCGCGCGCCCCATGCGAGAAACTGCGTAGCAGCGGCGCACGGCGCGGCGCCAATACTGCGTCCGTTGCCCAGCCCTGACGCATGCAGCCAACCTTGTCGCTTTTGATGTCGCCCTATCCCGTGCCGCGCCCGCGCCGGCTGCGCCGCGCGCTGCTGTGGGCTGTGCTGGTGGCACTGCTGCTGGTGGCGCAGACGCTGCTGGTGGCGCTGACCATCAACTACGAAGACGGGCGCGAGCAGGACAACGCTGAGCGTGCCGCCACCGAAGCCGCCGCCGAGTTCAGGCGCGAGATGCTGCGCCAGATGCAGTTGCTGCAGGCCCTGGCATTTGCCGACGAACCGGGTGACGGCTGGCAGCGTGAGGCAGCCGCGCTGCTGCGGCCCAGGCTGGGCCTTGAGCGCGTCGAATGGCGTGCCGTGGACCTGTCGGTGTCGGCCGCTGTGGACACACCCTACCCGCCGACGCTTTTTGCGCACCTGCCGCGCGCCGCGCTGGCGCTGGAAGCCGAACTGGCCTGCAGCGACGCGCGCCGCACGGCGTCGCCGAACTTCTCGCGCTCCTACTTCGTGCCCCTGCCCGGTGGCCAGGGCCTGGAGGTGATGGACCTGTGCGTGCCGGTGCAGCGTGCCGGGCGCGAGGCTGGTTTCCTGGTCGGCAGTTTTGCGCTGACGCGCGTGCTGGAAGCGGTGCTCAGCGCCCGCGAAGTGCGGCGCCACGAGTTTTCGATCATCGAGGCCGACGGCACGCGCCTGGCGCGCGCTGGCGTGTCGCGTGGGGCTAACGTTTATGTGGCGCGCCAGGTGCTGGACCTGCCTGGCGTCACGCTGCAACTGCGCGCCGACAGCAGCGCCGGCCGGCCCAGCCTGCTGCCCAATGTCACCACGGCGCTGGTGATGGGGCTGTCGCTCGCACTCTTTGCAGTCGTGCTGCTGCTGGCGCGCGACGGCCGCCGCCGTGCCGATGCAGAGCGCGACCTGGCCGAGGCGCTGGCCTGGCGCAATGCGATGGAAGATTCCTTGCCCACCGGTCTGCGGGCGCGCGACCTGCGCGGTGCGGTGACCTACGCCAACCCGGCCTTCTGCGCCATGGTCGGCTTCACGCAGGATGAGTTGCGCGCGCCGGCGGCCAGCGCAGCCGGTGCCCCCGCGCCCGTGCCCGTGCCGGTGCCAGACCATCACGCCGACGCGCCGCCGTACTGGCCGCCGGAGTTCGCCGCCGAATACCAGCGCCGCCAGCAATCTCGCCTGGGCGGCATCGGCCGCAATCAGGCCGAGGCGCGCGAAGGCTTCGAGACCGTCTTCATGCGCAAGAACGGCGAGCGCTTTCCGGCCAGGGTCTATGAAGCACCGCTGGTGGATGGCGTGGGCCGCCACACCGGCTGGATGAGCGCAGTGCTCGACCTGAGCGCGCAGCGCCGCGTGGAAGACATCTCGCGCCAGCAGCAAGACCGGCTGCAGGCCAGCGCGCGGCTGGCCACCGTGGGCGAAATGGCGTCGCTGCTCAGCCATGAACTGAACCAGCCGCTGGCGGCGATTGCCAGCTACGCCACCGGTTCACTGAACCTCATCGACGACCCGCAGGCAGCGACCAACCCCCAGGCCGAGAGTGAACTGAAAGCCATGCTGCGCCAGGCGCTGGACCGCATCGCCGAGCAGGCCGACCGCGCCGGCCGCGTCATCAAGAGCGTGCATGCCTTCGTGCGCCGGCGCGAGCAGCAGCACGAAACCATCAGCGCCGAGCAGCTGTTTGAAGGCGTGCTGCCGCTGGTGCGCTTGCAGGCGCGCAAGAGCGGCGCGCGCATCGAGATCGACCTGCTGCCAACGCCAGCCCATTCACCGGCGCGCGTGCGCTGTGACCGCACGATGGTGGAGCAGGTGCTGCTCAACCTGAGCCGCAACGGCCTGCAGGCGATGGAAGACACCACCGCGCTGCCCGACCGCGTGCTCACGCTGCGCGCGCGCCAGACCCATGCGCGCTGGGTCACGTTCACCGTCGTCGATGCCGGGTCGGGCATCGCGCCCGAGGTGGCGGCCAAGCTGTTCACGCCCTTTTTCAGCACCCGCGACGAAGGCATGGGGCTGGGCTTGAGCCTGTGCCGCACGGTCATCGAACAACACGGTGGCGCACTCGATTTCGGCCCCGGCCCGGGCCAGCGCGGGACTGAGATGCGCTTCACGCTGCCCACGCCCAAGGCCGCAGAAAGCGGCGAAACTTCGCACCCTGAAGACTGAAGACGGAAGCGTGTGCTGTGGCCCTGGACCCCTTACTCGGTTTACCGGTTGTCTATCTGGTGGACGACGAAGACGTGGTGCGCGACGCGCTGGCCTGGCTGCTGCGCTCGCGCCGGCTGCTGTCCGAAGGCTTCGCCAGTGCCGACGCCTTTGAAGCCTGGCTGGCTGAACAGGCCAGCGCCAACCGCCCGCCCTGGCCCGCATCGCCGGCCTGTTTGGTGCTCGACGTGCGCATGCCCGGCACCAGCGGCCTGGTGCTGTTTGAGCGGCTGGCCGAACGCGGCCTGCTGACGCTGCTGCCGGTGATCTTTCTCACCGGCCATGGCGACGTGCCGATGGCGGTGGCGGCGGTCAAACAAGGTGCCTTCGATTTCGTCGAAAAGCCCTTTTCCAACAACACGCTCGTGGACCGCGTGGAGCTGGCGCTGGCGCTCAGTGCGCAGGCCCTGGGCGCGCGGCGCGACCGGGATGCCCTGGGCCGCGCGCTGGCTGATCTGACTGAGCGCGAACGGGAGGTGATGCGGCTTGTGGTGGCGGGCCGGCCCAACAAGCTGATTGCCGACGAATTGAACATCAGCGTGCGCACCGTGGAAGTACACCGCGCGCGCATCTTCGACAAGATGAACGTCAAGAGCGCGGTTGAATTGACCAACCTGCTGGCCGGCGACGAACGGCGCGCATGACGGCCAAAGTGATGGGCGAGTTTGAACTCATCAGCCGCTACTTCACGCGGCCTGGCCGAGACACCTCACCCGACGGCAGCCCCGTGGTGCTGGGCATCGGCGACGACTGCGCGCTGCTGCGCGTGCAGCCCGGCATGCAGCTCGCGGTGTCGTGCGACATGCTGGTGGAGGGCCGCCACTTTCTGTCCACCGTGGCGCCCGAGCGGCTGGGCCACAAGGCGCTGGCCGTCAACCTGAGTGACCTCGCGGCCTGCGGCGCCGAGCCGCTGGCCTTCACGCTGGCACTCGCGCTGCCGCGCAGCGACGAGCGCTTTGTCGCGGCACTGGCGCAGGGCCTCTTTGCGCTGGCCGACGCGCACGGCATCGAACTGGTCGGCGGCGACACCACGGCCGGGCCGCTCAACCTCTGCATCACCGTCTTCGGCCAGGTGCCGCCGGGTCAGGCACTGCTGCGCAGCGGTGCGCAGGTGGGCGACGCGCTGTGGGTCAGCGGCACGCTGGGTGATGCACGGCTGGCGCTGGAAGTCTTTCGCGGCCGCGTCAGCCTGCCTGGCGATGCCTTCGAGCGCGTGCGCCTCGCGATGGAATTGCCACAGCCGCGCGTGGCGCTCGGCC
>JANNGN010000536.1:0-1845 GCA_031403895.1 Rubrivivax sp.
GACCACTTGGTAGGTCTGCCACAGCCCCTCGTTCCTGGCGCGGTTCAAGACCTTGCGAAAGAGGTCGGGACGCATCTGCGCTTTCTGCAGATAGTTGGCCTTGGAAAATTCGAGGACCGACTTCTCGGTGCCCGCAGAAACGAGCGAGCAGACATTGCGCACCAGAATGTGCGTGGGCCTGGCCACGGGTTGCGGTATGTCGCCCAGGGTGATGGCGCCGCTCTTGATGTTTTGAAGCACGGCCTTCATGACGCCGCGGCCTCGGCGGCGCTGCGCGTCAGCGCTTCTTCAAAGTAGTAATTCCCCGGCGTGTCTTGCTGCGCGTCTGGCAATTTGTTGATCAGGCGCTGGGTGCGCCACATCTCTTTCTGCACTTCGAGGATGTGGTGCAGCATGAAGAAGCCCAGGAACACGTTGACCCACAAGACCATCAGGATGCCGGTGAAGACCGCCAGAAAAATGGACGGCGTGCCGACGCTGAGGTTGTACACAGCCCAGCCGCCGAAGCCGATCACGGCCAGGGTCAGCAGCGCCAGGGTGGGTGCAATGATGTGGCTGACGCCGCGCATCACGCCAAACGCCATGTGCGACCCGGCGACCATTGAAATCTTTCCCCACTTGGTGCGTTTGGCGCGGCTTTCCTGGCCCGGTTCGGGTTCCGGCCAGCTAAGAAGCGCGGGCACTTCGCCAATGCGGTAGCCGAGTGTCAGCAAGCGGTGCGAGATTTCGAGATGCAATTCTTTGCCGTCATAGGTGAACACGTGCGGCTTGATGACCGAGGCACGGTAGGCGCGGGTCATGCCGGTGGTCATGGTCAGACTTCCGGTGTAGAGAAACCGGAGTATCCGGTTGCCGAAGCTGCTGAGCATGACCCGGTACCACGGCACGTTGCGGTAGCCGCCACCCGGCAGGTGTGGCGAGGCGAATACCGCGTCGAGCTGGGGATTGGCGTTCAGTGAATCAATCATCCGGGGCACCACTTCTGCACCCCACGAAAGGTCGCCTTCGGTCGTGACCAGGATGCGGCCGCGGGCCTCGCGGAAGCCGGTGCGCAGCGCGCGTCCGCGGCCAAAGTTCACGCGGTGGCTCAGGATTCGAAAGCGGGCATCGTTGCCAATCGCTTCCAGGGCACGTTCGACGGTTTCGTCCTGGCTGCCGTCATTGACCAGCAACACTTCGACGGATGGAAAGGCATCGATGCAGCGGGCTAGTTTGGCAACGGCTGACCGGACCCCAGCCGCTTCGTTGAACATCGGGCAGATGATGCTGACTTCGATTGGAATGTCATCGACCGGCGCCTGTGGCTGAACTTGCGACTGTTGTCGTGGCATATCCGAACCCGTTCGCATCTGATCACCCGTCCCTGCTGGAGAGATTGAATCATAGCGATCGCGGTCTCTGCCTCGCATGGCGCCACCGCTGCTTGAAACTGGGTCATCGTGCGCGAAAACTCCGGTCGCGAGCCCGCCGCCGTCGGCGCTGGGCGACGCTGCAGCAGCCTGCCGTTCAAATTGAGCGGATGTTCTGCGCTGAGCCCCTGCAAGCCCTTCAAATCAACGCCAAGTCAACCACCGCCAACGCAGAACTCGAAGCGCGCTTGCGGTGAGCGCAGCGTGGCGGCTATCGACGTGGTGCAATGCGGCCAGCGCCACAGCTGCGGGTTCATGGCGGCTGCCAGGGCGCTGCTGACAGCAAGGAGCCAGAGCATGAAGTCGATGGGTGAACGCGCCAGCGGTGAGCGCCTGCAACGCATGCGAGCGAGCGAATTGTGGGCGGGCGAGGGCTTTCGCAACGTGGCGCCGATCCAGCCCGGCCTGCGCGACCCGAGCGCCAGGATGCCCTCGC
>JANNGN010000537.1:0-1745 GCA_031403895.1 Rubrivivax sp.
GGCACCGGGCGTGTTCGATTTCGTCTGGACGCACTTTGGTTTTGCCGATGACGACCAGGCCATGATCCGCCGCCGCCTGCGCCAGGCCAACCTCTTCGGCCCCGCCGGTTTTGTATCGGCCGACGACGGCGAGGTGATCGAATTCGTGCAACAGGCATTCACCGCGAATGAGCAGGCGCGCACGCGCAGCGAACTCGACGGCCGCGACGTGAAGGCCACCGACCACATGGTCACCGAGACGCTGATCCGCGGCATGCACCGCTATTGGCGCGAGGTGATGGAGCTGTGAGGATCGAGCCGTGAGGATGGAACTGTGAAGTTAGACATCGACACCCTGCTCGCGCTGCACGAGCTGTATGCCGACTATGCCGCAGCGCTTGACGCGCGCGAGTTGCAGCGCTGGCCCGGCTTCTTCACCGAAGACTGCATCTACAAGTTGCAGTCGCGCGAGAACTTCGACCGCGGCCTGCCGCTGGCCACGCTGGCTTTCGAAAGCCGCGGCATGCTGCAGGACCGTGTCTATGGCGCGGCCGAGACGATCTTTCACCACCCCTACAGCCAGCGCCACATCGTCGGCCTGCCACGGCTGTTGGCGCGCGACGGCGATGTGCTGTGCTGTGAAGCAAGCTACCTCGTCATCCGCACGCCGCGCGACGGCATGCCCGAGATTCTGAGCGTGGGTCGCACTCTGGACCGCGTCGTGCTTACGCCCGAAGGCCTGCGCTTCGCCGAGCGGCTGGTGATCTTCGACAACGATCTCATTCCCAACTCGATCATCGACCCGATATGAATCCTGACTGGCTCGACGTGGCCGCTGCCGATGAAGTGCCCGATGGCGACATCGTCGCCGTCAACCCGGCCCGCACCGCCGGCCGCGAGATTGCACTCGTGCGGCTGGGCGCAGAAGTCTTCGCCATCGACGCCATCTGCACCCACGGCAAGGCCAACCTGTGCGGCGGCTTTGTGGAAGAGGACGGCAGCATCGAGTGCCCCCTGCACCAGGGCCGCTTCGACGTGAAGAGCGGGCGCGCATTGTGCGCGCCACTGACACAGGACCTGGCGGTACACGAAGTGCGCGTTGACGGTGGACGCGTGTTCTTGCGACTGCCTCAAAACTAGGCCGCAGCGCGCACCGGCGGCGCCAGCGCGGCATGCGCGGCCAGCCAGCGTTCGGCCGCCACCCCATCACCCTGCGAGGGATGGAAACCCGGCTGCAGGTACAGCCGCCACGGCTTCCGGCTGCATGTGACGAGGCCGTTGCGGCCGAACAGGAAGCGCGCGCCCTGCACCCAGGTGCCGGGCCGCCACCAGCTGCCGTCGTGCCAGAGGTTGGACAAGGTCTGGCGCAGCAAGTCGAGCGCGAAGGCGCGCGAGGACACGGTGAAGACACGGTGCCGTCGCGTTTCGTCGCCGCCCAGCGCTGCATAGAGGTCGAACGCTGTACTGCGGTGTTCGCTTTCTTCGCTGCAGTGCCACAGCCACATGTCGCGCACGCGCGCATCGGCGCCTTGCAGGGCGTGCGGATGCGCGAGCATGAATTCGGCAAAGACGGCGGTCAGGTGTTCGGTGGCTGCCGTCACCGCCAGCCAATTGCGCACATCCAACGATTCCAGCAGCGGCCGCCGCGACAGGATGAGGCCCTCCCAGGTGTTGATGAGCCCCTGGCGCAACAAGTGTTCGTTGAAACGCTGGTGGATGCGCCGGTGCGTGGCTTCTTGCCCGATGAAGCCTTGCACCTCGGCATC
>JANNGN010000538.1:0-13150 GCA_031403895.1 Rubrivivax sp.
TGAACGGCCGCTTGTCGGCCACTGCTTCAGCGACCCAGGGCGAATGTTCGTAAGTGCCGTCCAGCAGCGCCACGAACTCGGCGGCACTGGCGGCGTTGATTCTTTCGAGTGTGAGCATGGACCTTCCCTTCAGCGCCAGACGAAAGCCGTGGCCGCATCGAACGGGTGCGTGGCTTTCCAGTGCCGCGCGATGTCGATGCGGCGGCACACCCACACGCGGTCGTGCTTGCCGATGTGGTCCAGAAAGC
Organism: Rubrivivax sp.; assembly: GCA_031403895.1. Classification (GTDB taxonomy): domain Bacteria; phylum Pseudomonadota; class Gammaproteobacteria; order Burkholderiales; family Burkholderiaceae_C; genus Rubrivivax. The sequence continues at coordinate 249 of JANNGN010000538.1, forward strand.
GCTGCAGCGATGCGATGCGGCCCGGCTTGCCGAGCAGCCTGCAATGCATGCCGACGCTCATCATCTTCGGCCGGTCTTCACCCTGCGGGTCGCCTTCGGCATACAGCGCATCGAAGGCGTCACGCAGGTAGGTGTAGAAATGATCGCCAGTGTTGAAACCCTGCGCCTGCACGAAGCGCATGTCGTTGGTGTCCAGCGAGTACGGCAGCACCAGATGCGGCGCCAGCGCGCCGTCGGTCTTTTGCACCTGCAGCCAGAAGGGCAGGTCGTCGCCGTAGTAGTCGCTGTCGTAGTCGTAGCCGCCCTGGTCCACCACCAGTCGGCGCGGGTTGGGGCTGTCGCGGCCGGTGTACCAGCCGGTGGCTGCCGCGCCGCCGGTCAGTTCACGCAGCAACTCGGTGGCCACGCCGATGTGTTGGCGCTCGGTGGCTTCGGGCATGTGCTGGTGGTGGACCCAGCGCAGGCCGTGGTTGGCGATTTCGTCGCCGCGCGCCAGGAAGTGCTGCACCAGTTCGGGGTAACGCTGCAGCGCCGTGACCACGCCAAACACCGTCAGCGGCAGGTGGCGTTGATCGAATTCGCGCAGGATGCGCCAGACACCGGCGCGCGAACCGTATTCGTACATCGACTCCATCGTCATGTGGCGGTTTTCATAGGCCTGCGCGGTGATCAGTTCGGACAGGAATGTCTCGCTGGTGGGGTCGCCGTGCAGCGGGTTGTTCTCGCCGCCTTCTTCGTAATTCAACACAAACTGCACCGCGATGCGCGCGCCACCAGGCCACTGCGCGTGCGGCGGGTTGCGACCGTGGCCGCGCAAGTCTCTGGGGTAACCGAGCCCCTCGCCAGGCGGGTACGCCTGGCGATCCCCCGAGGGGATGCGGTCCGGCTTGGGGCGGCCCGGCGCTCGGCCCGCGGCTTTGTTGCCGTCGGTGCTCATACTGGTTGCAGCAGGCCGGCCAGACCGGCGACCCGCGGATGAAATTGCAAATTGCGTTCGACGTTGCCGAGGTGGCTTTGCATCAAGCGCGCAGCAGCGCGCGTGTCGCGCCGCTCAATGGCGTCAACGATGGCCCCGTGCTCTTCGGCCGAGTGCTCGGCCGAGTGCGCCGACTGGTACATCAGCGCGATCAGCGAGCAACGTGCCAGCAGGTCGGCCAGCAGTTGCGCCAGCACCTCGTTGCCCAGCAGCCGCGCCAGCACGACGTGAAAGTCGGCCAGCAGGCGCGTGCGGCCGGCCACGTCCACGCGTGCCACGGCGTCGGCTTCTTGGGCCAGGTGCAGCCGCAACTGCGCCACCTGCACGTCGGTGACGCTGGCGCACAGTTCACGCGCCATCTGCGCTTCGATCATGCGGCGCACTTCGAAGACCTGGCGCGCTTCTTCAACGCTGGGCTGCGCCACATGGGCGCCGCGTGCGGGTTCAAGCGTGATGAGGTGGTCGCGGCTGAGCTGGTTCAGTGCCTGCCGCACCAGCGTGCGCGAAACCTTGAACAGGTCGGCGATCTGCTGTTCGGCGAGCTTGGTGCCAGGCATCAGGCGGCGTTCGACGATGGCCGTGGTGATGGCGTCGGCGATGCGCTGTGTGTGGCCGGCCGGCGCGCCGCCCAGCGCAGCAGCCAACGCCGGCTTCTTGCGCGAAGCGGACGCCGGCACGATGACTTTCAGGTTGGCGCGGCTGCGGGCCATGGCGAGGGCAGGGTCTGTGCGGAGGACGTTTCGAGTCGGCGGGCGTTGACGTGCTTTTCCAAGTGTATACACTTTGCCTTGATCTGCAAGGCGCTCCGAACCCGCACCCCCTTCGAAAGCAAAGCCCCCATGGGACACCTCAGCACCCACGTGCTCGACACTGCGCACGGCTGCCCGGCGGCCGGCATGCAGGTCACGCTGCAGCGCATCGAAAGCAGCGGGCCGGTGACGCTGAAGCAGCAGTCGCTCAACGCCGACGGCCGCGCCGACGGCCCGCTGCTGGACAGTGCCGAGATGGCCGTCGGCCGCTACCGGCTGCTGTTCGAGGTGGCGCCGTATTTCAAGGCGCGCGGCCTCAGCCTGCCCGAGCCGCCCTTCATCGACAGCGTGCAACTCGACTTCGGAATTGCCGATGCCGCAGGCCACTACCACGTGCCATTGCTCGTCAGCCCCTGGGCCTACAGCACCTATCGCGGAAGTTGATGGCCCACCCCCGCAGCGCCTGCGGCGCTTCTCCCTCAAGGGGGCGGCCCCAGCGGACCGGCAAAGTCGGTTCCGCAGCGCCCACTTGGTTTCGCCGGCATGCCATTTGCGTGCGGCTGCCTTTTTTTACCGAGGAAACACCGATGACTGCTACCCGCCGCTGCCGCCACAAACTGAGCGCGCTGATCGTCACCACGCTTCTCGCGCCCCTGACGTCCCAGGCCGCCTACCCCGATAAACCAGTGCGCCTGATCGTCACCTTCGCCGCCGGCGGCGCCAGCGACATCGTGGCGCGCGCCATCTCCGAGCCGCTGACCAAGGCGCTGGGTCAGCCGGTGATCGTTGACAACAAACCCGGGGCCGGCGGCACCATCGGCGGGCTTGAAGTCGTGCGCTCGGCGCCCGACGGCTACACGCTGATGCTGAGCAACAGCACGCCGTTGTCGATCGGCCCCTTCACGGTGCCCAAGCAGCCCTATGACCCGGCCAGGCAGTTCACGCACGTGGCAATGTTGGGCATTGCGCCGGTGCTCATCATGGCCAACCCGAAGAGCGGCCCCGCCACGCTGAAGGACATGGGCAAGTTTGCAAACTTCGGCAGTGGCGGCCCCGGCTCCATCGGCCACATCGTGGGCGAGATGGCCAAGGACGCGATGAAGATCAGCATGACGCATGTGCCCTACCGCGGCGGCGCACCGATGACCACCGACCTCATCGCGGGCACCATTCCGATCGGCATCGACGTCATCACGGCCTATGTACCGATGATGAAAAGCGGCCAGATCAAGGGCCTGGCCGTGACGTCGCGCACACGCTCGCCGTTGGCGCCCGATGTGCCGACGGTGGTGGAACTGGGCTTGCCGCAACTGCTGGCCGAAAACTACTTCGGCGTCAGCGGCCCCGCCGGCCTGCCGAAGGAAGTGAGCGACAGGCTGGCCAAGGCGCTGGCCGACATCGTCGCCGACGGGGCAATCGTGAAGCGCTTCGAAGAACTGGGCATCACCACCGTGAAGATGAGCAGCGGTGAATTCGCCGCCTTCGTCGTCAAGCAGGTCAACGACTGGGCGCCCGCCATCAAGGCTGCGGATGTGAAGAACTGAAACACAGTCCCCGGCACCGGCCCACCGACGATGGAAAACTACCTGCTCGACTGGGCCAGCCTGCTGCTGCGCTGGGCCCATGTCATCGTGGCCATTGCCTGGATCGGCTCGTCCTTCTACTTCGTGTTTCTGGACAACAGCCTGCTCACGCCGCAGGACCCGGCGCTGAAGGCCAAGGGCGTGGACGGTGAACTGTGGGCCGTGCATGGCGGCGGCTTCTACAACCCGCAGAAGTACCTGGTGGCGCCGAAAACGCTGCCCGAGCATTTGCACTGGTTCTTCTGGGAAAGCTACTCCACCTGGCTCACCGGCTTTGCGCTCTTCGTGGTGGTGTACCTCTTCAACGCCAGCACCTATCTCATCGACAGGACCGTGTTCGACTGGCCGCCGATGGCCGCCGTGGCCGCAGCACTGGCCTTGCTGGCGGTGTTCTGGGTGCTGTACGACCTGATCTGTCGCTGGGTCGGTGAACGCAAGGCCGGTGGCGATGGTCTCGTCGGCGTGCTGGTGCTGGTGGTGGTGGTGGCCGCGTCCTGGGCCGCGTGCCAGCTGTTCGCGGGCCGCGCGGCTTTTCTGCTGGTGGGCGCGATGATCGCCACCGCCATGAGTGCGAACGTGTACTTCTGGATCATCCCCGGCCAGCGCACCGTCATTGCGCAGATGAAGGCCGGCCAGCCGGTGCAGGCCATCCACGGCCAGCGCGCCAAGCAGCGCAGCGTACACAACACCTACTTCACGCTGCCGGTGCTGATTGCCATGCTGTCCAACCACTACGGCTGGCTCTACCAGGGCGCGCGCAACTGGCTCGTGCTGGTGCTGCTGATGCTGGCCGGCGCACTCATCCGCCACAGCTTCGTGGTGCGCCACAAGGCGCTGGCGCAGGGCAGGCGGGTGGCCTGGGAATACGCGGCCGGCGGCACGGCGCTGCTCATCGGCCTGGCAATCTGGCTGGCGCCGACGCCGTTGCCCCAGGCTGCCGCCGGTGCAGCGAGCCCGCCCGTGACCACGCTGGCCGCCGTGCAGTCGGTGCTGGACCAACGCTGCGTGCTGTGCCATAACGCGCAAGTGAAGCAGAAGAACGTGGCGCTGCACACGCCCGAACTCATCCAGCAGCACGCCCAGGCCGTGTACCAGCAGGTGGTGGTGCTGAAGCTGATGCCGATGAACAACTCGACCCAGATCACGGACGCAGAACGCGCCCTCATCCAGCGCTGGTTCGAGGCCGGCGCCAAGCGTTGAAGCGCCCCTGACACCGCCGTCCGCAAGCCACGCCGCAGCGACTGGGCTCGAACCCGCGTCGTCACAAGATTCATTCAATGAGGTGCTCAATGCCTTCCAGAACAGCCTCTTGCTGCTGCGGACAACTGCGCATTCAAGTTGAAGGCGAGCCGCGTGGCGTCGGCATCTGCCACTGCCTGGCTTGCCAGCAAAGGACCGGCAGTGTCTTCGCCACACTGGCCAGTTTTTCTGCGCCGTTCAAGGTCTTCGGGTCGGCCACCGAATACGTCCGTGCCGGGGATCAAGGGGCCCGCTTCAGATTCAGGTTCTGCCCCGTTTGTGGCACCACCGTGTTCCACAGCGAAGAGGGCCACGATGACTCTGTGGGCGTTGCCGTGGGCGCGTTTGCCGACCCGGAATTTCCGGCACCGCAATGGTCCATCTACGACAGCCGCAGGCACCCGTGGGTTCAGTTGCCGCCAGGCACGGCAAGCTCTGCCAGGGATCCCGCCTGATGGTCATCAAGGCCCATGGCCCTGGCCTTGGCGTCGGCCTGTTCGGCTTCGACTTCGCGTGCCCAATGGCCGAGCGTTGCTGCAGGCTGCCCATGGGCCGCTATGCTGTGGGCTTGTGTTGCTTCAGGAGATCCCCATGAACAGCGTCTGTCAACGGCGTGCAGTCGTGGCCGCTTGCTTTTTGGCTTCCGTCTGCGCCACCGCCCTTGCGAATGAAGCTGCGGCGCCAGCCGTCGAGCCAGCCGGGTCCGTACTCAATAAAATCGAGGGCGCTGTCGAGCGCGGCGCCAGGGCCGCTGCAAGCGGGATCGAGCGCGGTGCCAAGGCTGCGGAGCATGGGCTCAAGGTGGGCGTTCGCGCCGCCGCAAGGGGCATCGAGACGGGTGCCAAGGCCGTCGCCCGGGTTGCCGATTCAGTCGCTGAAAAAGTGCGCCCGTGACAGCGCCCTGAGCGTCGGCGCCCAGCCATCGGGTTGACGCCTGGGTGCGCCTTGACGAGCTGGGCTTCTTTTTGCAGGAAGTGGGGCCGAGCATCTGCAACCAGGCGGTGGCCGATGTGCAACTGCGGATGCAGGCGCGCGCAAGCGAGCTTGACATCGAGCTGCACGAGAAAGAATTTACCCACTGGCGCCAGCACGACCGGCCGCGCGAATAGAGCAAGCAGCATCCGCAGCAACCACTGCCGCAGAAGGAATCCCATGCACAAGACCCTCGCCCTGATGGCGCTGATCTCCAGCGTTATGACCCCGGCCGTCGCCGCTGACGCGCCGTACAACGAACAGGCCGATGCCAAGACCGACATCCGCGCCACGCTGGCGGCCGCACAACAGGCCAAGGTGCCGGTGCTGGTGGTCTTTGGCGCCAACTGGTGCGGCGACTGCCGGATGCTGGACACCGCCTTCAAGACTGGTGCCAGCGCGCCGCTGATGGCCAAGAGCTTCAGAATAGTCAAGGTCGATGTCGGCCGTTTCGACCGCAACATCGACATCGCCACTGGCTACGGTGTGCCGCTCAAGAGTGGCATCCCGGCTGTCGCCGTGCTGGCTGCCGACGGCCGTCTGCTCTACGCCACTGCGGGCGGTGAACTGGCCGACGCGCGCGCAAGATGGGTGATGCGGGCGTGCTGGACTTCTTCACCAAGGTGGCAGCGAAACACCGCTGAAGTGGGCGCCCGGTTGCGTCAACCCAGCAGCGCCACCGACTTCACCTGCACCCATACCGCCGACCCCGGCTGCAGTTGCAGCCGCTGCACCGACCGGCGCGTCAAGCGCGCCATCACCAGCACCCCGGTCGCGTTCCCCACGCTCCCCACGCCCCCCACATGCCCCACACGCACCAGCGCCAGCGCCTGCGAGGGCTGCACATCGGGCTGGATTTTTTCCAACACGCCAGGCAGCTGGTTGCTGATGCTCGTACCCGGCAGCTCGCTCAAAGCCAGGCTCACGTCGCGTGCGGCGACGCGCACGCGAACACGCTGGCCCACCCTTTGGCCGCCGTCGCGCGTCCACAGCGCGCCGCCTGCAAAGTCCAGACGCGCCAGCTGCCATTCGCTGTCGCGCTGCGCCACCGTGCAGTTGAGCACGACGCCGGCGTCTTCATCGTGCGCCAGCATGCCGTCCAGCCGCGCGCTCAAGTCCTGCAGCAGCCCCTGCGCCTGCACGCGGCCCTTGTCCAGCAGCACCAGGTGGTCGGCCAGGCGCGCCACCTCGGCCACGGCGTGCGTGACATAGACGATGGGGATCGACAGCGCGCCTGCAAGCCGCTCCAGCACGGGCAGGATCTCGGCCTTGCGGCGTGCGTCCAGCGCGGCCAGCGGTTCGTCCATCAGCAGCAGTTGCGGGCTCAGCGCCAGCGCACGCGCGATGGCCACGCGCTGGCGTTCACCGCCCGACAGGCTGTCGGGCCGGCGCGGCAGCAGCGCGCCGATGTCCAGCAGCGCCACCGCGTCGGCCAGCGCCAGGCGGCGTTGCGCAGGCGGCGTGCGCCGCAGGCCGTAGTCGAGGTTGCCTTGCACGCTCAAGTGCGGGAACAGGTTGGCTTCCTGGAAAACCAGGCCCACCGCGCGCCGGTGCGTGGGCACGAAAACGGGCCCGTCCTGCCAGACTTGCCCAGCCACCACCAGGCGGCCTTGCGGCGAGCGCTGCAGGCCCGCCAGGCAGCGCAGCAACGTCGTCTTGCCGCAGCCCGAAGGGCCGAAGAGCACGCTCACGCCAGCGGCCGGCAGTTGCAGGTCCACGTCCAGCGTGAAGCTGCCCTGTGTGAGCGCGAATCGCGCGTCGATCACGGCGTGCCCGGCGCACGGCGACGCTGCGTCAGGTTCAGCACCAGCAGCGCGGCAAAGGACGTGATCAGCAGGCCGCCAGCCAGTGCATGCGCGGCGCTGCGGTTGAAGCTTTCGGCGTGGTCGTAGATGGCGATCGACAGCACGCGCGTGGCGCCGGGAATGTTGCCGCCCACCATCAGCACGACGCCGAATTCGCCCACCGTGTGGGCGAAGGTCAGCGTGATGGCCGACAGGAAACCGCGCCGCGCCAGCGGCACCGCGACCGTGAAAAAGGCGTCCAGCGGCGACGCGCGCAGCGTGGCCGCAGCTTCAATCAAGCGCGGCCCCACGGCAGCAAAAGCGTCGCGCAGCGGCTGCACCATGAAAGGCAATGAACTGATCACCGACGCCACCACCAGGCCCCAGAAACTGAACACCAGCGGCTGCACATCCAGCGCCGCCAGCGCGCTGCCCAGGGCGCCTTGCGGCCCCATCAGCACCAGCAGATAGAAACCCAGCACGGTGGGCGGCAGCACCAGCGGCAGCGCCACCAGCGCATCGACCCAGGCGGCAGCGCGCGAACGCGTGCGCGCCAGCCACCAGGCCAGCGGCGTGCCCAGCAGCAGCAGGATGGCGGTGGTGGTGGCGGCCAGCCGCAGCGTGACGACCAGCGCCTGCAGGTCGCCCGCGCTCACGGGCGCGCGGCCACCGAAAAACCGTGGCGCTGCAAAAGCGCCTGCGACGCGGGCAGTGCCAGGTGCTGCAAGAAGGCCGCCGCCAGGGTCGAGCCGGCAGCCCGCTTCGTCACCACGAAGGCCTGCTCCAGCGGCGAGTGCCAGGCGGCAGGCAGCAACGTCCACGCGCCCTGCCCTGCCAGGCCCGGCGACAGCACCAGCGAATGGGCCACGATGCCGGCCTGCGCCGCGCCGGTCTGCACAAACTGCGCGGCCTGGCTCACGTTGTCGCCCAGCACCAGCTTGTGTCGCACAGCGTCATACAAGCTGCGGCTGTGCAGCACTTCCAGCGCGCGCTGGCCATAGGGCGCGTGTTCGGGGTTGGCGATGGCGAAGCGCTTCACCGCCGGGTGGCGCACCAGCTCGTCCAGCGTCAAGCGGCCGAGCGTGGCGTCGGCACTCCACGCCACCAGCCGGCCGATGGCGTACAGCTGCGGCGGGCCGGCGGCCAAGCCTGCGGCCTGCAGCGCTTCGGCGTAAGCACGGTCGGCGGAGAAGAAGATGTCAAAGGGCGCCCCGTTGCGCACCTGCGTGCTGAGCTTGCCCGACGAGCCGTAAACCACGTCCACCTGCGCCCCGGCGCGCGCGCTGCGAAAACGCTGCACCAGTTCGTCGAGCGCAAAGCGCAGGTCGGACGCGGCGGCGATGGTCAGCGTGTTGTGGCCCTGAGCATGCGCCACGGGCAGCGCCATCGCCAGTGGCAGCCAGAGCAGCAAACGTCGGTGGGCATGCATCGTGCGCCATCGTAGCCCGGCGCCCCGTCCCAGGGCTAAACCGGGGTCGCGGCCGGCGGGATGCACCGATACTGCTGGCCCTGGTTTGAGCCAACCCCAAAGCCCGGCTTCATCCATCGCGCCCCGGAAACTTCATTCATGCAACGACGCCACCTGATTGCCCTTGCCGCCGCCACCGCGCTGATGATGCACGCCGCCGCGCATGCACAAGGCGACAGGACGATCCACGTTCTGGTGGGCTTCGCGCCCGCTGGTTCCATCGACACCGTGGCCCGCCGGCTGGCCGACAAGTTGAAGGACGATCTGAAGGCCAACAGCGTGGGCGCGAACAAGCCCGACGCCGACTGAGACCATGAAGACCTACAAAATAGCCACCATCCCCGGCGACGGCATCGGCCAGGAAGTGGTGCCGGCCGGGCAGGAAGTGCTGCAAGCGCTGCAGGCGCTGGCCCACGGCAGCCACCCATTCCGCTTCGAATTTGAATCCTTCGCCTGGGGCGGCGACTGGTACCGCGCACACGGCCAGATGATGCCGGCCGATGGCCTGGACGCACTGCGCGGCAAGGACGCGATCCTCTTCGGATCAGCCGGTGACCCGCACATCCCCGACCACATCACGCTGTGGGGCCTGCGGCTGAAGATCTGCCAGGGCTTCGACCAGTACGCCAACGTGCGGCCGACGCGCATCCTGCCGGGCATTGACGCACCGCTCAAACGCTGCCGCCCGCAAGACCTGGACTGGGTCATCGTGCGCGAAAACTCCGAAGGCGAATACGCCGGTGTCGGTGGCCGCGCGCACCAGGGGCACCCGATCGAAGTCGCCACCGACCTCAGCATCATGACGCGCGCTGGCGTCGAACGCATCATGCGGTTTGCCTTCAGGCTGGCGCAGGGCCGGCCGCGCAAGCTGCTGACGGTGGTCACCAAGAGCAACGCGCAGCGCCACGCGATGGTGATGTGGGACGAGATCGCGCTTGAAATCTCACGCGAATTTCCCGCCGTGCGCTGGGACAAGGAACTGGTGGACGCGTGTACCGCGCGCATGGTGAATCGCCCCGCCACGCTGGACACGCTGGTGGCGACGAATTTGCACGCCGACATCCTGAGCGACCTGGCCGCCGCACTGGCCGGCAGTCTGGGCATTGCGCCCACCGCCAACATCGACCCCGAGCGCCGTTACCCCAGCATGTTCGAGCCCATCCACGGCTCGGCCTTCGACATCATGGGCCAGGGGCTGGCGAACCCGATCGGCACCTTCTGGTCCTGCGTCATGCTGCTGGAGCATCTGGGTGAATTGCAGGCTGCCGCGCGCCTGATGGCCGCCATCGAAGCCGTCACCGCCAACCCCGCGCTGCACACGCGCGACCTGGGCGGCAACGCGCGCACGGTGGACGTGACGCGCGCCGTGTGCGCGCAGCTCGCAGGCTGAACAGGCAGCTTGCCGGGAGACCCGGCGCGCCCGCGAAACTCAGCTCCCCGGGCCGCTGTTCAACCACACCACGGTGACATCGGCGTCGGCGCCGAACACCAGCACGCGGTCGGCATAGACCGCCTGCGCCGCGGGGCTGAACAACGGGAAGCGCACGCTGTTCAGGCGCGCGCTGTTGAGCGGCGCGCTGGGCGCCGCATCGAGCCAGCTGACGCGCGACAGCCCCACGCTCTCAGCAGGCGGCGGCTGCACCGAGCCGGCATCAGGCGATGTGAAGACCAGCCTGGACCCCAGCGCCGACGCCCCGCCGCCAAAGGTGGGCAGGCCGCTGATCTGTTCAGACGCCAGCGTGCTGCCGCTGCGCTGCACCGCGAAGCCGGCGTCCAGGCGCACGCCAGCACCAAACTCCTGCACGCCGTTGCTGCCCAGTGGCGACGACCACAGCAGCGCGCCGCCGCTGTCCAGCAGCAGGGGCAACAGGAATCCATTGCTGCTGGGCAGGCCCGCAAACACCACGCGCTGCAGCATGCGGCCGCTGGTGGGGTCCAGGTACGACACGCCCCGGTCGTACCCCGGCGCCGGCCCGGTCCAGCTGAGCAGCACCTGGCCATTGCGCGCGACGATCGTCGGCAGCAACGGCTCCGGCAGATCGACGATGCGCTCGTCGGCCAGCGGCTGGCCCTGGCGGTCGTAGGGACGCAGGACGACCTCGAAGCGGATGCTGATTGCCGGGTCGGTGTCGCGGAACATGCGCTGCCACAGCAGCCAGAAACGGTCACCGTCGCCGGCCACGTCAACGCTCATCACATTCGGCACCAGCCGGCTGCCGCCGAGTTCGATCGAGATCGCGCCGACTGCACCGCGCAGCGAGCCGTCGGTGTTGAACAGCGTCAGCCGCCGACGCGTGGGACTCCCTTCGGGCGGCTCATCCAGCATCGCAGGGCCGTCGTTCATCTGCACCATGCGGGCGCTGCTGCCGGTGCGAAAGTCGCGCAGCAAGAGGCTGCCCAGCACCCTGCCGCGCAGGTCGAAGCGGGTGGCCAGCATGGCCGATGGGTCGCTGGTGGGCCGGCCCATCACGAGTGCGTGGCCGGGGTAGGCAAAGACCCGCGCGTTGCTGAAGTTCACCGACTGCCCGGCCAGTTCTGCGCTGCTGGGCAGGCGGCGCGCCAGCGTGCCAAACCCGGTGCTGACGCCGTCCCACGCGCTCAAGACTTCTTCGGTGGTTTCAGTGCTGTTGCCGCTGGCCGTCGGCGCCTGCAGGCGTTGGCGCACGATGCCGATGCCCGCTGCGTACCAGGTCTGGCTGGTGACGAACAAGGTGGCGCCAAAGGTGCCGGTGCGGCTGAGCAGCACGCGCGTGGCCAGCACCGTGTCCACCCGCACGGCGGTGAGCGGCGGCAGGTCGGGCAGCGTCAGCACCTCGTTGCCGGCCACGCGGGCGTAGATCGCCACGTCCAGCGCGTCGGTCCTGCCGTCGGCATCGGCATCGATATTGGTGTCGGCATAACGTTTGTCCAGCAGGGTGTACTGGTCACCCTGGCGCACGGGCGAGCGCAATTCAACGATCTGGACCGTCTCGCTCACGCCCCGGCCTGCGAAGTCAACCACCAGCGGGCTGCTGACCACGCCGCCAGCTATTTGCACCTGCTGGGTGTCGGCACCGTCGTTGGCACCGTTGCTGAAGGCTTCGGTGACGCTGCCATTGGCGGCCACGCTGTGCGTGGTGGCGGTGGTGTAGTTGACCGGGACCGCGCCGACAAAGGCGGTGACGGTGCCACGGTAGGACCACACCGCCTGGTCGCGCAGCGGGCGCAAAGTGGCCGCATCGGCTTGCAGCGTGGCGCCGAGCGCAGGCGCTGCGGGCACCAGGCCCGAGGTCTGCACGCCGCCGCCCCCGCCTCCGCCTCCGGGCGCAGCGCCTGAGTCGCCGCCGCCACCGCCGCCGCAACCGCCGACGAGGCTCAGCATGAAGAACAGCAGCACGCCGCCGACCTGAAGAATGCGCATGGCTTTGTCCCTGAAGTTGGCTCTTGTCGCTGCCTCAGCACCGACTGATTTTTGTCGCCGCGAGGATAAAGCAGTCGCAGGCCTGGCTGGCTGCCTGGCCGGCTGCATCCAGCCGTGGCTTCAGGGCCAGGGTCAGGCACAGCAGGCGCAGCATGGCCACCGCATCGCCAACACAAACGGTCTGCATCCAATGGCTGTGGATCTGGGGTTCCGCGTCATCATCGGGAACGTTGTCCCGGATCATCGGCACGCAATGTCCGATCTCGCTTTCAACCCATTCGACTGGAGAAGCTTCCATGAACATCTCAAGCAGGAAGGTCTTCAAGGCGCTGGCCATCGCGATCGCGGCTGCATCGGCAGGCAGCGCGATCGCTGACAAACTGCAGGCGGCGGCTGCCGGCGCCGAGAAGGCGCAGCACTGGTCGGCCTCCAGCGGCACGGTCGGGGTGCGCTGGAACCGCGAACTGGCACGCGACATCGGCCTCGTGCTGGGCGCGGCCAGCGGCCGCTACGCGCAGCTGAGCTGGTACGAACACGAGGTGTTCAATCTGCGCCAGGCCGGCAGCCTGGAATTCGATGTGCGCAACGGTAACCTGCGCGGCTTCATCGGCGGCTATCTGCAAGCGGCCGGCGGCCACGTCATCGACACGCCGACCGGGCGCATCGACCTGACCGACTTTCGCCTGATTCCGCGTGCCGGCGCCAGCGGCGACAAGCCCGTGCTCGATCTG
>JANNGN010000539.1:0-6053 GCA_031403895.1 Rubrivivax sp.
TGCGCGTGGTTCAGCCACAGCTTCAGGCGCTGGCGCTCCATCAGGCCGAGTCCGGGCCCTTCGGCGCCGGTGACGTGGCGCGCAGCCCAGAAGCTGGCGCGCGACGCCGGCTGAGAGCGCAGGCTGAGACCGCGGCCTGCGTGATCAGGGTTCGATCTTGGCCAGCTGGGCGTAGGCGTGGTGCAGCCACAGTTTCAGCCGCTGGCGCTCCATCAAGCCCAGCCCCGGGCCCTCGGCGCCGCTGACGTGGCCGGCGGCCCAGAAGCTGGCGTTGCCGGCGTCGATCTTCTGCACCACGGCGTCGTGCAGGCGCCGCAGGTGGATGACGCGCGCACCCAGCCGGCTGGCGCGTTCAAGCTGGCCCGAGGCTTCCAGTTGGCTGAAGTCATCGCCGCGCAGTTCGTTGCACACCAGCACATAGCGCAGGCGCTGGCCAAAGCGGTCGAGCAGCCTTTGCAGCAGGTCCACCGAGTCGCGCCCGGCGTCCATCACGTGCCAGTACTGCAGCGTGATGCCCGACAGGTCGGCCATGTCGAGCACGCCCGACTCGTCCATCCAGCGCACCAGCGGCTCATGCGTCTGTGCCGCCAGGTCCACCAGCACGCGGCGGCCCGGCACTTCGACCGCGCTTTCGATGACGAGGTCGAGCGCTTCATAACGGTCCACCAGCGCGGGGGAGGCGAAGTCGGCGTAGAAGCGCAGCAGCGCGCCGTGCGAGCGGTCGGTGTCAAAACCGACGAAGGGCAGCTTGTGGTCGATGAAGTACTGCGCCAGCAGGCGCGCCACCATCGACTTGCCGACGCCGCCTTTTTCACCGCCAATGAAGTGGACCTTGGAGGCCGGCGGCGTTTGCAGGGTGGGGACTTCCATGGTGTGCAGTGGGCTTTGCGATTGGAGGGTGGCCCGATTCTGCATCGTCGCGCCCGCCCGCCACGGCAGGCGAGCCCGGAAGAAGCGCCGCAGTTTCAGCGTGCCGCCAGTTCGCGGTGCAGCCAGGCGCGTGCCACCGCCCAGTCGCGCTTGACGGTGGCCAGGCTCACGTCCAGCGTCAGTGCCACCTCTTCGTTTTCCAGGCCGCCGAAGAAGCGCAGTTCCACCACCTTGGCGGCGCGCGCGTCCACCACTTCAAAGGCCAGCAGCGCTTCGTGCACGGCCACCAGGTCGCGGTCGGGCGCGGCACCGATCTGTTCCAGGCCGCCGAGCGTGACCGGCACCAGTTCCACGTCGCGCTTGTCGGCGCGGCGGGCGAGCTCGTGGTTGACGAGGATGCGCCGCATCATCGTGCTGGCCACGGCCAGAAAGTGGTTGCGGTTGCGCCACTGCGTGCGCGTCTGGTCGGCCATGCGAAACCAGGCCTCGTGCGCCAGGCCGGTGGCGCTGAGCGTGTGGCCCGGGTTTTCGCGCCGCAGGTGGTTGCGCGCCATGCGCCGCAGTTCGTCGTAGAGCAACGCGAAGAGCTGCGACGAGGCCTGCGACGCAGCCTGCGGGCTGGCGTCGGCCAGCTGGCTCAGCCACTGCGTGACGTCCGAAGGATGGGTGCCGTTCATGGAGGCGCTGATTGTCCATGGCCGCTGGGCCGCGCCGCTGCGGCAGAACGCACGGCGGCTGTTGCGGTGTTGACAGGCTGTTGAAATACGCGCTGGGTTGACCCGCTGTCGGCGTTGGCCGTTTGTTGACGCAGTGCGCCCGGTAGCAGAACGAGGCCGCGGCGCCGGGTCTGTGAGCGCCGTCACACCCGCCGCGCCTTTCTGCGCTGACCGTGAGCCACTTGGCACTGCTTTCCTGCGCTATTGATGAAGGTGAGCCGCTTGCCATCCGCCAAGGCCGCCTCCAACCAGAAAGTGCCCATGAACTCGTTGCTGCAGACGCCATCAGGCCAGCCCGCCACCGCCACCGCCACCGTCACCGCCACCGTCAGCACCCTGTGCGCGCTGGCCTTCACCACCGCCCTCGTCGCCTGCGGCGGCGGCAGTGACCCGGCCGCTGCGCCCACCGCCACGCCGCCACCGCCTGCGGCTGCTTCCACCACGCTCAGCGGTGCGGTCGTCAAGGGCCCCGTTTCGGGTGCGCAGGTCTGTGCCTTTGCGGTCGTCGGCAGCGCCCGTGGCGCGGCACTGGGCAGCTGCACCACCACCGACGCCAGCGGCAACTACAGCTTTGCCGTGCCCGCCGGCAGCGGTGCGCTGTGGGTCGAAGCCACCGGCGGCAGCTACACCGACGAAGTGACCGGCGCCCGCGTCAACCTGCCAGCGGGTTCACCGCTGGTGAGTCTGGCCACGGCCAACGGCGCTGCGGTGACGACGATGCTCACGCCGCTGACCACGCTGGCCTTCAACGCCGCGCGCACGACCGCAGGCGCCAGCGGCACGCTGGACGCCACGGGCTACGCCGCCGCCGCCGCGTTACTGCTCAGCACCTTCAACCTGCCCAGCACGCTCAACATCAGCACGCTGCTACCAACCTTCGGCAGTGGCATCAACAGCTACGGCACCGCGCTCACTGCCATCTCGCAGATGGTGGCCAACGGCACCACGCTGGCTGGCATCCTGGCCGCCACATCGCCGTCGGCATTGGCAGCGGCCTACGCCACGGCGGCGGCGCCACCGGCGCAGCCGCCCGTCAGCGGCGGGTCCGCCACCGCCAGTGGCAGCCTCACAGTGGCCGGCGCCACTGCGGCCAATGCGGCCACCAGCCTGACGCCGCGGGCCGACGGCTTCACGGTGGCGTTGAAGCAGGACGGCAGCACCCAGTACCACTTCTTCAGCGCGCCTCTGGCGTCGCCGAGCCAGGTGGATGTGACCGTGACCGTGTCCGTCACCGGCGCCATCAGCGCCGCCTACTTTGATGTGCCCTCACGCACCTCGGGGTTCTGCGCCACCAACTGTGGCATCACCGTCACCCCCGCCAGCGGCGCCACGCGCCCGGTGACGGTGGCCTTCGCCAACGCACCGATGGGTGGCGCGCTCAGGTTGAGTGGCAGCCTGGTGGGCGACGCAACCGGTGCCGCCTGGACGCTGGCCGACTTGGCCGGCGCCAGCAGCAGCAACCTCACGGTCGGCGGCAGCAGCGTCAGCGTTCTGACCAGCATCGACAGCATCATCGACGCCGGCGGCGGGACCCTGCTGCGCTCGATTGCCTTGCGCCTGTCGGACGGCTCGACGCTGTCGCTGACCCAGACCGGCAGCGCGCCATTCGCCGCGCTGCGGGTGCTGCCGCCGGCCACGGTCTCGAGCTGCTCTGCGGCCTGCAACATCACCGTGGCCGACGGCATCGGCACCCGCGTCACTTTTGCCAACACGTCGCTCGGCGGCGGCCTGGTGGTCAACGGCACGGTGGACTTCGGCCGCACCAGCGGCAGCCTCAGCACGAGCGACAGCGGCGCCTTCACCCCCGTAGCCAGCAACATCGAGTCGGTCAACGCCGACCGCACGCTGACCTTCAGCGTGCTGGGCACGGCGGCGCAGGCCGGCCTGAGTCTGGTCACCGCGACCACGCGCGGCGGCCGCGTGGTGCAGGTGCAGGCCACGGTGGGCATTGCGACGCAGGTGCTGAGCTGCTTTGACAACGGCACCGTCATTGGCGTGCCGGCCTGCACCGGTGTCACGCTGGCGGCCGACGGGCGCACGCTCAGCTTCATCAACACCGTGCTCTACGGCGGCCCGTTGGGCGCGGCTGGCCGCAACGTCACCTTCAACGGCACGCTGGTGGCCAAGGGCCCCTGAGGCTTTTTTGGCTACCCGTCAGCAACAGGTGGCCGCGCCACCTGTTGCTTCTTTCGCTGCCTTCTTCGCTGCCTTCTTTCGCACTCATCCAGGGTCTCGCACCATGCACCAGCTCTCACTCCGCACCTTCAGCGCCGCCCTGCTCTCGGCCGGCCTGCTGTTCACCAGCGCAACCAGCCATGCCAAAGACGAAACCACGCCACTCAACGTGGACGCCAGTTTCAACGCTGCCAACGCCGCCGACAAGGGCTTCGCAATAGCCGACAACAAGGCGCTCAAAGGCATCAAGCGCGTGGCGGTGCCGGTGTTTGCGGTGGAGTTCATCATGGCCGACAACGTCAATGCGCAGACCTCGGGCTTTGGCTCGGCGGGGCGCGCATCGTCGTCGCTGTACTACAAGCTGCTGGGCGTGGGCGAGCCTGAATTCCAGGCCATCACCGACGCGCTCTACACCCAGTTCCTGGCCGAGCTGAAGGCCAGCGGCGTGGACGTGATCGATGCCAGCCAAGTCGCGGCCGCGCCCACCTACAAAAAGCTGGTCGCGGGCACCAGCCCAGCGCCGATCAAGAGCGACACCACGATGATGATGTCGCCACCCGGCCTGGGCATCTACGGTTTCGCCAAGATGGGCACTGGCAACAGCGCCAGCGGGCGCAGCGTCTTCGGCGCCATCTCCAGCATGGGCAGCGGCTTTGCAGCGGTGGGCGCCATCGGCGACACGGTCCAGCTTTCCGCCGACCTGGACGCCAGCCTGATCGAGGTGCGCATGCGCGTGAATTTCGTTCAGCTCAGCGACGACAACAAGGGTTTCTTCGGCCGCCTGTCGGGCACCGCATCGGCCTCGGGCAAGGCCTTCCCCAGCGTTGACAACGTGATGATGGGCGTGCAGTCGGGCCCGCTGCGCAGCACGCTGACGATGAAGCACACGCTGTCGCTGGACACGGCCGCTTTTGCCGAGGTGCGCGAAAAGGCCACCACCGCCGGTGACGTGGCCGGCGCGGTGGCGGTGGGCCTGCTGCGCCTGGCCATTGGCGGCAAGGACAGCAGCAGCAGCAAGGAGCTTGAAGTGGTGGCCGACCCGGCGCGCTACAAGGACGTGGTCGGCGCCGGCCTGGGTTCGGCCGGTAGCATGCTGGTGGCGCGTTTGAAGGCAGAGCGCTGAAGGCTCACCATTTTTCTACCCCAACCAGCAGCCTGCGGGCAAACCACCCTGAATGACGCCCACCAAGCCGCCCTGGTTGCGGGTCAAGTCCCTGTTTGAACAAGCGCTGGATCTGCCGCATGCAGAGCGTGAAGCCTTTGTCGCCAGCGCGGACTGCGACACCGAGACACGGACCGAATTGCGCTCGCTGCTGCATCACCACATGGCCAGCAGCGCCAGCGACCCGGGCACGCCGGGTTTCATGGGCGGCTCGGCGTCGCTGGCGTTGGCGTCGGCGTTGACGGGATCGCTGGGCGACGGCGCGGCCGATGCGCTCACCAGCCAAGCAGCCCGCACGGGCCAGCGCCTGGGTGCCTGGGAGATCGTGCGCGCCATCGGCAGCGGCGGCATGGGCGAAGTTTTCGAAGCGCGCCGCGCCGACGGCCAGTACGACGGCCGCGCGGCCGTCAAGCTGCTCAAGCGCGGCATGGACAGCGCGGCCGTGCTGCAGCGGTTTGCGCAAGAGCGCCAGGCCCTGGCGCGGCTGAGCCACCCGCACATCGCGCGCCTGCTGGACGCTGGTGCCAGCGCCGACGGCCAGCCCTACTTCGTGCTGGAGTTCGTCGACGGCCGCCCGATCGACCAGGCTGTGTCCGGCTTGACGCTGCAAGCGCGGCTGCGCCTCTTCCTGCAGTTGACCGACGCCGTCGCGCACGCACACCGTTGCCTGCTGGTGCACCGCGACCTGAAGCCCGGCAATGTGCTGGTGGACACCGAAGGCCGGGTCAAGCTGCTGGACTTCGGCATCGCCAAGGCGCTGGACCCGATGGCTGGCCCAACCTCAGAAATGAGCGGCCACACCACGCTGGCCGGACAGCGCCCCTACACGCCGCACTACGCCAGCCCCGAGCAGGTGCGTGGTGAACCCGTCACGACGGCCACCGACATCTACAGCCTCGGGGTGCTGCTGTACCAGCTGCTCACCGGCACGCGCCCCACCGGCCGCAAGGCCACGACAGCGGCCGAAGCCGCGCGCAGCGTGCTGGAAGACGCACCCACAAGACCTAGCCGCCTGACGACCCAGGATTCGCCCGACCCGCAGTGGTTGCAAACGCGCAAGAAGCTCGAAGGCGACCTCGACAACATCCTGCTCAAGGCGCTGGAGAAGGACGTGGCACGCCGCTACTCGA
>JANNGN010000540.1:0-2471 GCA_031403895.1 Rubrivivax sp.
CGCGCTGCTGTTCCTGGTCAGCTTCAGCGGCCTGGCGCTGGCATTGCTGAAAGCCACGCCCGCGCTGCCGCTGCTGCTGTGCCTGCACCTGGGCGCAGTGATGGCCTTTTTCGCCACCATGCCCTACGGCAAGTTCGCGCATGGCATCTACCGCTGCGCGGCCCTGCTCAAGTGGGCTGTCGAGCGGCGCCAGCCGACGCGGCTGAAGCTGGGTTCGGAGTGAAGAAGGTCCGTGCAGCATGAACATCCCGTCGATGCAGCCGCAGTGCACGCCCGCCGAGTGGCAGGCGCGTGTGGACCTGGCGGCCTGCTGCCGTCTGGTCGATCTCTACGGCATGAGCGACATGATGGCCAACCCCATCAGCAGCCACGTGCCCGACGAAGCCAGCGCCTTCCTCATCAACGCCTACGGCCTGATGCACGAGGAGATCAGCGCCAGCAGCCTGATCAAGGTCGATCTGGTCGGCAACATCCTGGCCAAGCCCGCGTTCTTTGACGAGAGCGGTGCGCCCGGCCTTCGTGCAGCGCGAAGGCCGAGAAGTGGCGCGTGGAGGTTGCTGCGCGCACCAAGAGCACGCGGACCGGCGCAGTGGCGGGCTGTCGCTGCGGGTGCTTGACCACAATTGCCGCCACGGTTGCGGACCTGGTGCCCGCTGCCGCCTGGTCACAAGTGCGCTTCCCCGACAAGCCCATCTCGCTGCTGGTGCCCTTCAGCCCGGGTGGCATTGCCGACCTCACGGCGCGCGCCGTGGCCGAGCACATGAGCAAGAGCCTCAACCAGGCCGTGGTGGTTGAAAACAAGCCCAGTGCGGGCAGCATCGTGGCCAGCCAGGCGGTGGCCAGCGCCAAGCCCGGCGGCCACACGCTGCTCTTGATGCGCAACGGCAACGCCGTCAGCGTGGGCCTGTTCAAGAAGCTGCCCTTCGACGCGCAAAAGGACTTCGCACCCATCACCACACTGGGCTTCTTCGACATCGGCCTCTTCGTGGCCGCCAGCTCGAAGTTCACCACGCTGCAACAGGCCCTGGCCTTTGCCAAGGCCAACCCCGGCAAGCTGAACGTGGGCACCATCGCACCGGGCAGCAGGCAACACCTCAGCGCCAAGCTCTTCGAGAGCGTCGCCGGTGTCGATGTGCTGGTGGTGCCGTACAAGGGCAGCCCCGGCGTGCTGACCGCGTTGCGTGCCGGCGAGATCGACATCGCCTTCGAGATCGTCGGCCCGATGGTGTCGCAGGGGAACGCGGGCGTGATCAAAGCGCTGGCCGTGTCGTCCGACAAACGCAACCCGGCGCTGCCCGATGTGCCCACCGTGATGCAGGCCGGCGTGGCCGGCTACAACGTCGCCAGCTGGAACGCGCTGGCCGCGCCCGCAGGCATGCCAGCCGAAGTGCTGGACGAGCTGGGCCGCGTGATCAAACGCTGGGGCGAGGTGATTCGGGCGGCCAAGATAGAGCCTGAGTAGTTCGCACAGCCTCTCCAATGCCTGGCTCGTGCGCAACGCCGCGCTACGATGGCCGCACAAGAAAAGAGCAGGGAGGTCAAGGTGGGTCAAGCCGAGCGTCTCTACAAGATCAAGCAGCAGCTGGATAGCGGCCGCTGCTTGGGCAAAGCCCAACTGCTGACCGATCTGGGTGTGTCTCCAGCCACCCTGAAGCGCGACATCGCGCACCTGCGCGAACGCATGAATGCCCCCGTGGTGTGGGACCGCGAACAGGCCGGCTGGCGGCTGAATGCTGCGGCCCAATTGCCCGGCATCCAATACGAACTGCCGGGGCTGTGGTTCGCGGCCGAAGAAATCCACGCCCTGCTGACCATGCAGCACCTGCTGGCGCACCTGGACAGCGGCGGCCTGCTGGGGCCACACATCGAGCCGCTGGCGGCGCGCCTCAACCAACTGCTGGGCAGCGGCGCCAGCGCGGGCGCTGAAGTGGTGCGGCGCATCCGCGTGCAAACCGTGGGCGCGCGGCCTGTGCATCTGCCGCACTTTCAGGCCGTGGGATCGGCGCTGCTGCGCAGAAAGAGGCTGCAAATCAGCTACCACGGCCGGGGCCGCAACCTGACCCAAGAACGCGCAGTCTCACCGCAACGCCTGGTGCATTACCGCGACAACTGGTACCTGGACGCCTGGTGCCACCGCGCGCGCGGCCTGCGAAGCTTTGCCGTCGATGCCATCCGCAGTGCCAGCGTGCTGCAAACGCCTGCCATCGACGTGCCTGACGGCGAACTCGACGAGGTGCTGGGCGCCGGATACGGCATCTTCGCCGGCCGCCGCGTGCAGTGGGCGCGGCTGCGCTTCAGCGCCGAACGCGCGCGCTGGGTGGCGGCAGAGAGCTGGCACCCGAAGCAGCGCGGGCGGTTTGAGGCGGATGGAACCTACGTGCTGGAGCTGCCATACGCCGACCCGCGTGAGTTGGTGATGGACATCTTGCGGCACGTGCCGGAAGTGGAGGTGCTGGGGCCGAAAGCGTTGC
>JANNGN010000541.1:0-2014 GCA_031403895.1 Rubrivivax sp.
AGATCTCGGCGCGTTTCGATGATATCGCGGCTGCCATCGGTGGAACCGGGGTCGACGACGATATAGTCGAGATTGCCGGCGCCACCTCGGCCACGGCGGCCTTGAAGAGGCGCGAGTAGTGGCGGTACTGCTCAAAGTCCACCGGCAACAGCACGGCGGCGGGCGCCAGCACGGCGGCTTTCATCAGGCCCATGCCGCTGTGCACGCCCAGGTCGCGCGCCGGGTAGGTGGCGGTGGTGATGACGCCGCGGCCGGCGTAACCGGCCAGCGTGGCAAAGCGCCGTGTGCCATCGGCCTGCAGCACCGGCTGGTGGCGCCGGCCGCCGCCGATGACCACCGCCTGGCCGGCCAGTTCGGGGTAGCGCAGCAGTTCCACCGACGCATAGAAGGCGTCCATGTCGAGGTGGGCGATCCAGCGACGGGGTGGCATGGGCGCTGAGCGTAGCGCCTGGTCGGCAGCGGACTGGAATTGGTGACTTCAGAAACATTTCGACATACAAATGTGCAAATTGCACATTTATACTGCAAACCATGCGATGGCCAGATCGGCCGCCGCGCCCACCGGAGCACCTCATGCTGAATACCCGAATTTCTCACTGGCGCACCGCGTTGGCGGCCAGCGTCACGCTGGCGGCCAGCGCCGTCCTTATCGCCTGCGGCGGTGGGGGCGACACCACGCCCACGGCGGCAACGCCTGCGGCCGCCACGTCCTACAGCCAGGGTGCGATCACCGGCTTTGGCTCGGTTTTCGTCGGCGGCGTGCGCTTTGACGACAGCACGGCTGAGGTCGCTGACGAAGACGGCAACAGCCGCAGCCGCAGCGACTTGAAGCTGGGGATGATGGTGGAAGTGGACAGCGGCAACATCGACCGCGCCGCCGCCACGGCGCTGGCGATGCGCATCCGCTGGGGCAGCGAGATCGTGGGCCCGGTGGGCGCCATCGACGCCGCAGCGTCCACCGTGCAGGTGCTGGGCCAGACCGTGCTCGTGACCAGCAGCACGGTGTTCGACAGCAGCTTGGTCGGCGGCCTGTCGGCGCTGACCGCCGGTGCGGTGATCGAGGTACACGGCATCCTCGACCCCGCCAACGCCAGGGTCGTCGCCACGCGCATCGAGCCCAAGGCCGGCGCGCTGGCCTTCAAATTGCGTGGCGTGATTGCGGCGCTGGACACCACGGCGAAGACTTTCAGGATCAACGGGCAGGTGATCTCGTACGTCGGTCTGCCCTCGGGCAACGTGCCCCCGGGCCTGACGAACGGCCAGGTCGTGCGCGTGCTGCTGCAGACAACGCAGGTCGCTGGCGTCTGGGTTGCCACCGGCTTGCGCGGTGGCCTGCGGCTGCCCGAAGCGCGCCAGGAGGCGCATGTCGAAGGCGTCATCACGGTCTTCACGTCGGCGACCAACTTCGAGATCAGCGGCCTGCGCGTGGATGCCAGCAACGCCCGCTTTCCTGACGGCAGCGCCGGCATCGTTCTCGGCACCCGCGTCGAGGTAGAAGGCACGGTCAGCAACGGCGTGCTCGTGGCCAGTGAGGTCGAGATCGAAGACCGTCGCACACCCGAGCAGCGCCCGCTGGAACTGCGTGGCGAGATGAGCGGTTTGAACACCACGGCCAAGACATTCGCGCTGCGTGGCGTGACGGTCTGGTACGGCGGCACGGTGGAGTACCGCGATGGCAGCGAAGCCACGCTTGCCAACAACCGGCGCCTGGAAGTCAGGGGCGTGCTCAGCAGCGACCGCACCCGGCTGGAAGCGCGGCGCATCGAGTTCAAGTAAGCAGCGACTCCTGAGCCTGCGGGTCGGCCGCTACAGTGGCGCCGACCCGCTCCGCCCGATGAACCCGCCTGACAACAACCCGGTCCCGGCGGACCCCGGCCTGGGCCCCGAGCAGCATGCGCGGCCCGAGGCCCTGGCCGGGCTCATGGCGTCAGTCGCCCGCCTGGGTGTGGCGCGCGGCCTGCCTTACGCTGCCGTGGAAGACATGCTGCGCCTGGCCTTTGTGCAAGCCGCCGCG
>JANNGN010000542.1:0-2892 GCA_031403895.1 Rubrivivax sp.
TTTGTGAAAACGACTACTAAGCCGCAGAACAAATCAGCGCCATGCACAACGCCTTGCAAGACGCAACACAAACGAAGCACGATGCCATCGACACCGTCTGGCGGCTCGAGGCCGCCAAGGTCATCGCCACTGTCGCGCGGCGCACGCTGGACGGGCTGCGCCACAGCTCGATGGTCGCAGCCGAGCACGAAGCACTGGCGCGCGTGCAGTGGCTGCGCGCGGCCAAACTCACCCGCAACGCGTGCGAACGCGAGCTGCTGCTCGAATGCGCGCACAACACCCCGCCTGAAGGAGGCATTCATGAGTGTCCATGTCGATGGTTTTGTGGTGAAGCTCAAGCCCCTCATTGAGGAACAGCCATGAGCCGAACATCCGCCCCCGCCCCAGTCGCCAAGAAGGCCGCTGCACGCGGCTCCAAAGCGCCGCCGACGCGCATCGTCATCCTCGTCGCCACGCGCAAAGGCGCCTGGCTTTTTCACGGCGACGCCAAGCGCAAGGTCTGGCAGGCCGACGGCCCGCACTTCCTGGGCCACAGCATCAGCCACCTGCAACTGGATCCGCGCGACGGCCGCACGCTGCTGGCGGCGGCCAAGACCGGCCACCTCGGCCCGACGGTCTTCCGCTCCACCAACCTGGGCCGTAGCTGGAAGGAGGCGCGGCAGCCGCCGGCCTTCACCCAGCCGATCTCTGCCCAGCCGGCCGGCGGCCTGCCCGGCCGATCGGTTGACCACACCTTCTGGCTGACCCCAGGCCACGCCAGCGAGCGCGACAGCTGGTACGCCGGCACGTCGCCGCAGGGGCTGTTTCGCTCGGAGGATGGCGGCGTCAGCTGGACGCCGCTGCCGGCCGTCAACGACGACCCGCAGTTGCGCGAATGGATGGGGTCGGTGCAGGACGGCACGCCCGACGGCCCAAAGCTTCATTCCATCATCGTGGACCCGCGCGACCCCTCGCATCTGTACTTCGCGATGTCGGGTGGCGGCGTCCACGAATCGCGTGACGGCGGCCACAGCTGGAACACGCTGATCAAGGGCATGGAGGTGGTGGGCGGCTTCGATGCATCCACCGTCACCTTCCACGACCCGCACTGTGTGCGGCTGTGCCCGAGCAACCCCGACCGGCTGTACCAGCAGAACCACTGTGGCATCTACCGCATCGACCGCACGGGCGACCCATCGGGTGACAGCTGGCAGCGCATCGG
Organism: Rubrivivax sp.; assembly: GCA_031403895.1. Classification (GTDB taxonomy): domain Bacteria; phylum Pseudomonadota; class Gammaproteobacteria; order Burkholderiales; family Burkholderiaceae_C; genus Rubrivivax. Next base: position 1,202 of record JANNGN010000542.1, read on the forward strand.
CCGCAAGATGCCCAAGCGCGTGGGCGACATCGGCTTCCCCGTGGTCGTGCATCCGCGCGACGCCGACACGGCCTGGGTCTTCCCGATGGACGGCACCACCGTCTGGCCGCGCACCAGCCCCGATGGCCGGCCTGCCGCCTACGTCACGCGCAATGCCGGCCGCACCTGGCAGCGCCTGGACCAGGGCCTGCCCGAGGGCCAGGCCTGGTGGACCCTGAAACGCCAGGCCATGACGGTGGACGCGCAGGCCGTGCCGGCGCTGTACCTGGGCACCACCAGTGGTGAGCTGTGGATAGGGCGTGAAGAAGGCGCGCGCTGGACCAACATCGCGCGCCACCTGCCCGAGATCTACGCGGTGGAAGTGGCTGAGCTGGCATGAACCGCAGTCGCGGATCGGGCCCATCGGAGACAGGCCGATGAAAGTGCTGATACCCGGGGCGCTGCGCTCGTACACGCGCCAGTCCCACGTCGAAGCCGAGGGCGACACGCTGCACGCGCTGTTCGCCGACCTCGACCGCCGCTACCCCGGGCTGCGTTTTCGCGTCGTCGATGAGCAGAACCAGCTGCGGCCCAACATGCGCGTCTTCGTCAACGGCGTCGGCGTGCGCGAGCTGCACCATGCGCTGCAAGCAGACGACTTCGTGGCCCTCGTGCTGGCGCTCAGCGGGGGCTGACATTGCCGGGTTTTTAGTGGACACAGTTGAAGACGCTCGACCCGGTGTGGCCCTTTGCGCTGTCGGCGCTGGGCCTGGCCGCAGTCAACGCTGGGCATGGTGGCGGCAGAACGGGCCCTGGCGCGGCGGTCCGACGGCCGTGCAGCCCCCGCTGCTGCCGGCCTTCCGGGTTGGCTTCAACCTGGCGGGGCTGGCGGCCATCGGCTTTATCGCCTGCGCGGCGCTGCTGTGGCGGCCGATGGGGCGGCGCCGACGCACAGGCTGAAGACCGCGCGGCCTCAGACCCCGCTCAGGTCGATGCGGTACAGACCGCGCCCATGCGTGGCGCAGACCAGCGTCTGGCCGGCCCAGAACAGTTCATCGGCCGACACATTGGCAGGCCCTTCGTTGGTGGCTGACCAGGTGGCGCCGCTGTCGGCGCTGGCGAAGACGCCGACTTCCGTGCCGATGTACAGAAACTGCGGCTTGCGCGGGTGCATCGCCAGCGTGCGCACCGGTGCCGCCGGCAAGGCCGCACCCAGCGCGGCCCAGGTGGCGCCGCCGTCGCGCGTGACCCAGACGTTGTCGGCCACAAAACCGCCGAAGGTGACGTAGGCGGTGTTCAGGTCGGTGGCGTGCGGCACGATGCGCGTGCAGTAACGCGTGGGCGTCAGCGGCTTGCTGCCCAGGTGGTCGCGGCGCTGCCAGGTGGGCGCGGCGCTGGTAGCGTTGAGGCTGCGGAAGACGGCGCCGTCTTCATGCCCGACCCACACCACATCAGAGTTAGCCGGCGAAACCGCAATGGCCGAGATGTGGCGCCCGGTGCTGCCCTTGATGGCGCGCCAGCGCGGCCCGCTCGTCGGCGTGTTCGGCGCCTTGGCGTTGCTGGTCTCCCAAAGCGACAGGCCACCGCCGAGCAGCCGGTTCGGGTTGCGCAGGTCCAGCACGAAGGGCGCGATGAAAAGTGCGTCCTGCGTGCGCGCGTCGGGTATCTGGAAGGGCACCGGCTTCCAGGCCCACTCTTCGCGCACGCCGTCC
>JANNGN010000543.1:0-4562 GCA_031403895.1 Rubrivivax sp.
TTCTTGCGTGGCGGCAACTCGGGCATCAGCCACAACCCGCTTGAAAGCATCACTGCCGATGACAGCGAGTTGTGTGTCGCGGCATTTGCCAAACTGCTGGAAGGCCTGGCGCTGGAATGAAAAATCCATGAATGCCTACGAACAGATCGACGCCTGGATCGACCAGCACTTCGACGACGAAGTGCGCTTCCTGCAGGCCCTGGTGCAGGTGCCCACCGACACGCCGCCCGGCCACAACGCGCCGCACGCCGAGCGCACCGCAGAGTTGTTGGCGGCCATGGGCCTGCAGGCCGAGAAGCACCCGATCCCGCCCTGGGCCTTGCAGGAATACGGGCTGCAGTCCATCACCAACCTGATCGTGCGGCGGCGCTTCGGCGCGGGTGGCAAGTCAGGCGGCAAAGTCATCGCGCTCAACGCGCATGGCGACGTGGTGCCACCGGGCGAAGGCTGGACACACGGGCCGTACTCGGGCGAGGTGGTGGACGGCAAGCTCTACGGCCGCGCCTCGGCCGTCAGCAAGAGCGACTTCGCCAGCTACACCTTTGCGCTGCGTGCGCTTGAAGCGTTAGGCGCTTCGCTGCAAGGCAGCGTCGAACTCCACTTCACTTACGACGAAGAATTCGGCGGCGAACTGGGTCCAGGCTGGTTGCTGAACAACAAGCTGACCGCGCCCGACCTGCTGATCGCCGCCGGCTTCAGCTACCAGGTGGTGACGGCGCACAACGGCTGCCTGCAGATGGAAGTCACGCTGCACGGCCTGGCCTCGCACGCGGCCTATCCGCACACCGGTGTCGATGCGCTGCAGGCCGCCAACAAACTGCTGACCGCGCTGTACGCCTACAACGGCGTGCTGCGCGAACGGCACTCCAAAGTGAGTGGCATCACGCACCCGTACTTGAACGTCGGCCGCATCGAAGGCGGCAGCAACACGAACGTGGTGCCAGGCAAGGTGATGCTCAAGCTCGACCGCCGCATGATCCCCGAGGAAGAGGGTGCGACGGTTGAAGCCGAAGTGCGCCAGCTCATCGACAGCACCGTCGCGCAGAGCCCCGGCGTGCGGGTCGAGATCAAGCGGCTGCTGCTTGCCGGACCGCTGAAGCCGCTGGCCGGCAACGCACCGCTGGTGGCTGCCATCCAGAAGCACGGGCTGGCGGTGTTTGGCGTCGCCATACCGACCTCGGGCACGCCGCTGTACACCGATGTGCGGCTGTACGGCGCGCACGGCGTGCCGGCGGTGATCTACGGCGCCGGGCCGCGCACGGTGCTGGAGAGCAATGCCAAACGGGCTGACGAACATCTGGTGCTCGCCGACCTGCGCGGCGCCACCAAGGTCATCGCGCGCACCTTGTTTGACCTGCTGCAGCCCTGATGCGGCGCGGGGCGCCCCGCGCTGGTGCAAGCACCGAGACAGACCCGAGCACGGAACTTGCAGAATTTGCGTCTGACCGCCTGAACACTCAAGACACCCTGGAGCTACCCGATGACCTCGCTGTTCGACACCCTCAAGCGCCGCACCCTGCTGGCTGCGGCCGCAGCGCTGGCGCTGCCCGCGCTGGTGCAGGCCCAGGCCCTCACCCCCATCAAGTTCCAGCTCGACTGGCGCTTTGAAGGCCCGGCCGCACTCTTCCTGGCCTCCACCGCCAAGGGCTACTACAAGGCGGCAGGCCTGGACGTGACCATCGACGCTGGCAACGGCAGCGGCGGCACCGTGACGCGCGTGGCCAGCGGCACTTACGACATGGGATTCGCCGACCTGGCCGCGCTGATGGAATTCCACGCCAACAACCCGGACGCACCCAACAAAACCGGTTGCGGTGATGATGGTTTACAACAACACGCCGGCCGCCGTGCTGGCGCTGAAGAAGAGCGGCATCACGAAGCCCTCGGACCTGAACGGCAAGAAGCTCGGCGCGCCCGGCTTCGACGCTGGCCGCAAGGCCTTCCCGATCTTTGCCAAGGCCAACAACATCAGCGGCGTGCAGTGGACCAGCATGGACCCGCCGCTGCGCGAAACGATGCTGGTGCGCGGCGACATCGACGCCATCACCGGCTTCAGTTTCACCTCACTCTTGAACCTGGAAGCGCGCGGTGTGAAGGTGGAAGACATCGTCGTGCTGCCGTACCCGGCACATGGCGTCAAGCTCTACGGGAACGTCATCATCGCCACGCCGAAGATGATCAAGGAGAACCCGGCCGCGGTGAAGGCTTTCCTGGGCGCGTTCCTGAAAGGCGCGAAGGAAGTGATGGCCAACCCCGACCCGGCCATCGAGTACGTCAAGGCGCGTGACGGCATCATCAATGTCGAGCTCGAAAAGCGCCGCCTGCGCATGGCCATCGACGCCGTCGTGGCCAGCCCCGACGCGCGTGCAGAAGGTTTCGGCCTGGTGGTGCCGGCTCGCCTGGCACTGATGGCGTCGCAGGTGTCAGACGCATTCGGCACCAAGACGCGTGTCGATCCGCAGGCGGTGTGGACCGACGCGTTGCTGCCGGCCAGGGCCGAACTCAACATCCTGCCGCCGCCCAGGAAGTAGGGCGCGGAAGGCTGCCCTGCTAACGGAAGTCGTGCGACAGCTGCAGCATGATGGCCGCGTCGCCCAGCAAGTGCAGCGTCACGGCAGACTGCTTGTTGAACTGCCAACCCAGTCCGACCAGTGCGCCCGGTGCGAAGCCGTTGACGTTGAGCGCCACTTTTTTCTTGTACGCGCCCTTGTAGCCGTACAGCACACCCGCCGACCATTGAAAGTAGAGCGGGTCCAGGCCAAAGACCTTGTCGCTGCGGTGCCCGATGTAGGCGTAGGCGCTGGGCTGGCCAAAGGAATTGCGGAAGTAGGACAGGCCGGCCAGCCAGTTGTCTGCGCGCTGGCGCTCCACGCCCAGCGCCCACACGCGGCGGTGTTCGGCGCTGTAGCGGAAATGCGGCGCATAGGGCGCCAGCGCCACGCGCCAGTGGCCGTCGCCTTGCCAGGCATCGGCATCGGTGACACTTGCCCACGAGCGGGCCATGAGGCCTGGGCCGTTGACGTTGGCATTGGGGTCGCCAGGTTCTGCGGCAGCGGCCAGGGTGCAGATTGCGGACAAAAAAATGGCCCCGGCGGGGCTGGTGAAAGGGCGCTTCATGGCGTGGATTGTGGCAGCACCGGGCGCACGCTTTGCGCTGGCAGGCAGCGCGGATCGGGTGCGCAGCGCAGGGCTCGTGCGCGCCTTGTTGCTCTGCGTGCTCTACGGCGCGCTGGGCCTGTCGCTCGGCGGCTGTGCCTGGCTCAGCGCCAAACAAAGCCTGCTTGCGCTGCGCCCCACACCCGGCCGGCCTGCGGGCCTGGCGGACGACAGCGTGCTTTTCCGGCCCGGCGATGTGCGGCGCCTGGTGCCGGTGCCGTCGGCCACCCCGAACGACGCGAACCAGCCCGACCAGCTGGCACTGTGGTGGCTGCCGCATGCCGACCCAGAGGCGCCGACCTTGCTGTACCTGCATGGCACCTTTCGCAACCTGTACCTGAACCTGTCGAAGATCGACGCGCTGCGCCAGGCCGGCTATTCCATCGTCGCGGTGGACTACCGCGGCTGGGGCGACAGCACGGCCATCGTGCCCACCGAAGAGAGCATCACCGCCGATGCGCGCGAAGCCTTTGCAGAACTGCAGCGCCGCCAACCGGACGCGTCGCGGCGCGTCATCTTCGGCCACTCGATGGGCGGCGCGGTGGCGGTGCGGCTGGCCAGCACACTGCATGGTCCCCTCCAGAGCCCGCGCGCCGGTGCCACCGACTACGCCGCGCTGGTGCTGGAAAGCACCTTCACCAAGCTGCCCGACATTGCGGCCGCGGCTGGCTTCTGGGGCCGCATCGCAGCGGTCGCCACGACGCTGGAATTCGATTCGCTGTCACGCATCGGCCGCATCGATGCGCCGCTGCTGATGCTGCACGGCACGGCCGACCGCACCGTGCCGGTGGCCCTGGGCCGGCGCCTGCGCGACGCCGCGCCGCCCGGCGTGCAGTGGGTCGAGATCGCGGGCGGCAGCCACAGCCGCCTGCACAGCGATGCGCCTGAGGTTTACCAGCAAGCCCTGGCACAGCTCCTGCGTTCCACCAAGTCCAAACCCGCTGTGCCCAGCCGCGCCACGTCGCCTTGACGCTCATGACCATCGTGACCCCCACCATCGCCACGCCGCACTTCGTCGATTTCAAGAACGTCTGGCTCGCCTACAACGACGAGTTGCAGGCCCAGGGCCACTACGCGGTGGAAGACATTTCGCTGCAAGTGGGCGAAGGCGAATTCATCGCCATCGTGGGGCCCAGCGGCTGCGGCAAGAGCACCTTCATGAAGCTCACCACGGGCCTGAAGATGCCGAGCAAAGGCAGCATCCACATCGGCGGCCAGCCGGTCACGGGGCCGCTCAAGATCAGCGGCATGGCGTTCCAGGCGCCGAGCCTGCTGCCCTGGCGCACGACGGTGGACAACGTGCTGCTGCCGCTGGAAATCGTCGAACCCTTTCGCAGCCACTTCCGCAGCAAGCGCAAGGAATACGAAGCCAAGGCGCGCGAGCTGCTGCAAAGCGTGGGCCTGGG
>JANNGN010000544.1:0-1980 GCA_031403895.1 Rubrivivax sp.
CCCAGCGGCAAAGCGAGCGCGGCGGCGATGATGAAACCGCCCAGCACGCGCCACACCGTCATGCCGATGTCCTTGGCAAAGCCCATTTCTGTGAGCAGCGTGTAGCCGCTCTTCACCATCGTCAATGGGTCGGCCAGGAAGGTCTTGCTGACGAAGCCGCTGAAGGTGACCGCCGACCACAGGGCGACGAAGAGCACGAAGAAGCTGATGCCGAGCACGACACGCGTGCCCGGCGCCACCGGGGTCAGGGGCCGCATTGAAAACGGCTACTTGATAAAGCGCGTATCAGCCAGCTTGCTCATGTCAGGCAGCGTCTTGATGATGCCCACGCCGAGAAGCAGATCGGCGGCTTCTTTGCTGAAGGCGGCGTGCTCACCGGCAAAGAACTTCTGGTTGGCGGCGCGGTCTTGCCAGCGCAGGTACTTCTGGCTCGCCTCGAAAGCCTCGGCCGTCTGCTTGACGTCGGCGCCCATGATTTCGAAGCTCTTCTTCGGCTCGGCCTTGATCATGTCCAGCGCGTCGAAGTAGGCATTCGCGAGCGCCTGCGCGGCCTTCGGGTTCTCGGCCAAAAACTTCGGCGTGCAGCCAAAGGTGTCCATCACCATCGGGTAGTCGAGCGTGGTGGCGATGATCTTGCCGGCCTCGGGCTTGGCGCGCACCGCGCCCAGGTAGGGCTCGTAGGTCATGGCGGCATCGACGCCGTCGGTGCCGGCGATCATGGCGTTGGCGGCGGCCTGCGGGCTCAGGTTGACGACCTTCACGTCCTTGATGCTCAGTCCATTCTTGGCCAGCATCCAGGCCAGGCCGAAGTAGGGCGCGGTGCCGGGCGCGTCGGCGGCCACGGTCTTGCCCTTCAGGTCCTTGATGCTCGTGATGCCGGGCTTGACGACCATGCCGTCGGCGCCGTAGCTCTTGTCGAGCTGGAAGATCTGCGTCGTGGCGACGCCGTTGGCGTTCCACACGATCCAGGTTTCCACTGTGGTGGCGGCGCACTGCAGGTCACCCGAGGCGATGGCCAGGTGGCGGTCTTTCTGCGGGATCTTCTTGATGCTGACATCCAGGCCGTGCTTCTTGAAAAGCCCCGATTGCAATGCCAGCGTCAGCGGCGCAAAGCCGGTCCAGCCGCTGATGCCGATGGCAACCTTGGTGTCCTGGGCTTGAGCGGCCAGGGTCATTGCCGCTGCAGCCAGGGCGATCAGAGATTTCTTCATGCAAGCTCCTATTGGGATGTAATGGTGAACGGACTTCAGACTGCAATCCACAGCGCCGGCAGCCTGGGCAGCGTGCGCAAGATGCGCGCCAGTTCACCGCCACGCACCAGCGCGCTGGCCGCTTCGATGTCGGGCGCCAGGTAGCGGTCTTGCATCATCGCAGGGCACTGCGCGCGCAGCAGTGCGTGTACCTGCTCCAGCGCGGCTGAACTCTGCAGCGGGCGCAGGAATTCGATGCCCTGCGCCGAGGCCAGCAGTTCGATGCCCAGGATGTGCGCCACGTTGGCGATCATCGGCTGCAGCCGCCGCGCCGCGAAGGTGGCCATCGACACATGGTCTTCCTGGTTCGCGCTGGTCGGCAGGCTGTCCACGCTGGCCGGGTGGGCCAGCGATTTGTTCTCGCTGGCCAGCGATGCGGCCGTGACGTGCGCGATCATGAAGCCACTGTTCAGGCCCGCGTTGGGCGTCAGGAACGGCGGCAGGCGCGACACGCTGCTGTCGATCAGCATGGCGATGCGGCGTTCGGCAATCGCGCCGACTTCGGCGATGGCGCAGGCCATCGCGTCGGCGGCCAGCGCCACCGGTTCGGCGTGGAAGTTGCCACCGCTGATCATCGCGTTGTCGTCGAAGAAGACGAGCGGGTTGTCGGTGACCGCATTCGCCTCGCGCAGCAGCACCAGCGCGGCGTGGCGCAGCTGGTCCAGGCAGGCACCCACCACCTGCGGCTGGCAACGCAGGCAGTACGGGTCCTGCACGCGGTCGTCGCCGT
>JANNGN010000545.1:0-2158 GCA_031403895.1 Rubrivivax sp.
GCTGGGCATCACGCCGTGCTGCTTGCCGATTTCGCGCGCGCCGGTCTTGAAGAGGATGGCGCGGTCGGCCTGCTCCAGCGCGCTGCTGAAGGCGATGGCGACTTCGTACACGCCCGGGCCGGTTTCGGTGTGCAGGCCTTCGATGGGCACGCCGAAGGCCGCCATGTCGTCCATCAGCGCGTTGAAGAAGTCGCGCCGGTCGGCCATGCGCAGCAGCGAATAGCCAAACATGCCGGGTGTGATGGGCTCGGGGCCGACGCCCTTCTTCGCGGCCCAGCTTTGCGGCGTTTCCGCAAAGTTGAACCACTCGAATTCCATGCCGGTCATGACCTGCAGGCCGAGCTTGTCGGCGCGCTTCAGCACCCGCTTCAGCGTCTGGCGTGGGCACACCGCGTAAGGCGTGCCGTCCTTGTTGACAAACTCGCCCAGGAAGAAGGGCACGTTGCTGTCCCAAGGGACGTGGCGCGCAGTGCTCAGGTCCAGCCGCGCCAGCGCATCGGGGAAGCCGTGCTGCCAGCCGGTGACTTGCGCGTTGTCGTAACACTGGTCCGAAGAGTCCCAGCCGAAGACCACGTCGCAGAAGCCGAAGCCACCGCCCGGGTGCGCTTCAGTGGCGCCGAAGAATTTGTCCTTGTGCAGGTACTTGCCGCGCAACACGCCGTCGATGTCGCTCACCGCAACCTTGACTTTGCCTGCGCCGCTCTTGCGCACGGCAGTCACGGCGGGGTGTTCTGGCGTGGATCGGGGCTTGGCCATCGGGTGGGTTCTCGCAGTCGGGGGCGGGGGCGGGGGCTTGCACAGATGATCGGTGCTTGCCGCCCACATCGCAAGCCAGGCGTGCGCCGCGCCAAGGCATGATGCAGCCGTGATCCATCTGCTGAATTTGCTGGCCGCCATCGCCCTGCTCGTCTGGGGCACCCACATCGTGCGCACCGGCATGCTGCGCGTGTTTGGCGAAAACCTGCGCCACATCCTGTCGCGTGGGGTCAGCAACCGCTTCACCGCCGCGCTCGCAGGGCTGGGCGTGACGAGCCTGGTGCAAAGCAGCACGGCCACCTGTCTGATCGTGGCGTCTTTTGTCGGCACCGGGCTTGTCGGCACGGCGGCGGGTTTGGCGGTGATGCTGGGTGCCGATGTCGGCACCGCGCTGATGGTGGCGGTGTTTTCCTTCGACCTGTCGTGGCTGTCGCCGCTGCTGATATTCGTCGGCGTGGTGATGTTCATCTCGCGCCAGAACACGGGCGTGGGCCGTGTCGGGCGCGTGTTGATCGGCCTGGGGTTGATCACGCTGGCACTGCAGTTGATCGTTAGCGCCACCAAGCCGTTGACCGCAGCACCCGAGGTGCGCGCGCTGCTGCTGTCGCTGCCGCAAGAGGTGATGCTGGACATCGTGGTCGGCGCGCTGCTCACGGTGCTGAGCTACTCCAGCCTGGCCATCGTGCTGCTGACCGCCACGCTGGCCGCGCAAGGCCTGTTGCCGGTGGACGTGGCGCTGGGGCTGGTGCTGGGTGCCAACGTCGGCAGCGGCGTGCTCGGCATGATCGTCACCGCCAAGGGCTCGGCCGCGCTGCGCCGGCTGCCGCTCGGCAACTTCATCTTCAAGGCGATAGGTGCGCTGCTGGCGATCCCGCTGTTGAGCCTTGCGCTGGTGCAGTTGCAGGCCCACGGCGGCAGCGTGCAGCAGCAGGTGGTGCTGTTCCACGTCGCCTTCAACGTGCTGCTGGCGCTGACCTTCATCGGCTTCATCGGCCCCATGTCGCGGCTGGCGGAACGCCTGCTGCCCAAGGTGGAAGCCAGCGACACCACGCGCCCGCGCCACCTCGACCCGGTGGCGCTGGCCACGCCGTCGCTGGCCATCAGCTGCGCCGCGCGCGAAGCGCTGCACCAGGCCGACGTGGTGGAGACGATGTTGCGCGGCCTGGTGACGGTGCTGCGCGACAACGACCTCGACCTGGCCAAGCGCCTGCGCGAGATGGACGACACGGTCGATGAGCTGTACTCGGCGATCAAGTTCTACCTGACGCAGATTTCGCGTGAAGCGCTGTCGGAACGCGAAGGCCGGCGCTGGACCGACATCGTGTCCTTCACCATCAACATGGAGCAGATCGGTGACGGCATCGTACGTGCGCTGCAGGACATCGAAGACAAGAAGATCCGC
>JANNGN010000546.1:0-1803 GCA_031403895.1 Rubrivivax sp.
GCTGGGCTGGACGCTGCTGGGCGGGCTGGATGCGCTCAACACCTTCATGCGCGTCGCGCTGCTGGCGAACTGGGGGCCGCTGGCCTATCAACTGGCGCTGCTGAGCGCAGTCGCGCTGATCGGCGCGCTGGTCGAATTGCCGCTCGAATGGATCAGCACTTTCCGCATCGAACAGCGCTTCGGCTTCAACCGCATGACGCAGGCGTTGTGGCTGGCCGACCAGGCCAAGGGCGCGCTGGTGGGTGCGCTGATCGGCCTGCCGCTGGCCGCGCTGGTGCTGTGGCTGATGGCGGCCAGCGGCGGCCTGTGGTGGCTGTGGGCGTGGATCGCGCTGGTGGCTTTCAACCTGCTGATGCTGGTGATCTACCCGACGCTGATCGCGCCCTTCTTCAACAAGTTCGAGCCACTGGCCGATGAATCGCTGAAAGCCCGTGTGCAGGCGCTGATGCAGCGCTGCGGCTTTGCTGCCAAGGGCCTGTTCGTGATGGACGGCAGCCGGCGCTCGGCGCATGCCAATGCCTATTTCACCGGCCTGGGTGCGTCCAAGCGCGTGGTGTTTTTCGACACCCTGCTGCAGCGCCTGACACCCGGCGAAGTGGAAGCCGTGCTCGCACACGAACTGGGCCACTTCAAACACAAACACGTGTTGCAGCGTTTGCTGGGCCTCTTCGGCATGAGCCTGGGCGGCCTGGCGCTGCTGGGCTGGCTGGCGCAGCAAAGCGGCTTTTATGCGGGGCTGGGCGTGGCGCCCAACATGGGTGCGCCCAATGACGCGCTGGCGCTGCTGCTGTTCATGCTGGCGCTGCCGAGTTTTGGCTTTTTCATCGCGCCGCTGCTGGCGCACTTTTCGCGCAAACACGAATTCCAGGCCGACGCCTACGCCTGCGTGCAGGCCGACGGGCGCGACCTGGCGCACGCACTCTTGAAGCTGCACGAAGACAACGCCGCCACGCTGACGCCAGACCCGCTGTACGTGCGTTTTTACTATTCGCACCCGCCGGCTTCAGAGCGGCTGGCCGCGCTGCCCGTCGCACGGACCACCGTGACGCCAACTGCCACCTGAAACCACCATGAACCCACTTGCCGCGCGCCACTGCCAGCCCCTGGAGGGCCAACCCGCGATGAACGATGCGGAAGTCACGCAACAGCTGGCCCACGTGCCGGGCTGGGTGCTGGCCGACGGCGCCATCCAGAAGCGCTACGACTTTGCCGATTTCCACCAGACGATGGCCTTCGTCAACGCGCTGGCCTGGGTGGCGCACCGCGAAGACCATCACCCCGACCTGATGGTGAGTTACGGCCACTGCACGGTGCGCTACAGCACGCATTCGGTGGCCGGCATTTCCAGCAACGACTTCATCTGCGCGGCGAAAGTTGACGCACTGATGACAGGCCCCGTCGTCTCCAACCCCAGCGCCAATCTCATCGCAAACCCGAACAGCGCGCTGCCTTGACGCACGCCGTCACACTGGACGTGGGGTTGGTGGTGGCGTCGCACGGCCGCCACGTCATCGTCGAAACGCCTGAAGGCGAGCGGGTGCATTGCCACCCGCGTGGCAAGAAGAGTGAACTGGTGGTCGGCGACCGTGTGCGCTGGCAGCCCACTGGCGATGGTGGCGTGATCGAACACCTGGAGCCGCGCCGCAACCTGATGTACCGGCAGGACGAATGGCGCACCAAGTCTTTCGCCGCCAATATCGACCTGCTCCTGGTGCTGGTGGCGGGCGAGCCGGTGTTCAGCGAATCGCAGCTGACACGCGCGCTCATCGCGGCACGCGCCGAGGGCATCCAGACCCTGATCGG
>JANNGN010000547.1:0-1635 GCA_031403895.1 Rubrivivax sp.
GGCATGCCGTCGGTGATCGTCATGCCCACCGATTCACCGGCCGCCAAGCTGGCCGCCACGCGCGAATACCAACACGGCCAGCCCGGCAGCGAAGTGGTGCTGTTCGACCGCTACAGCGAAGACCGCGAGGCCATCGGCAAGAAGCTGGCGGCCGAACGCGGCATGACGCTGATCCCGCCGTATGACCACCCGCACGTGATGGCCGGGCAGGGCACGGCAGCCGCCGAGCTGCTGGCGCAAACCGGCCCGCTCGACCTGCTGCTGGTGTGCGTCGGTGGCGGCGGCCTGATCTCGGGCAGCGCCGTCGCCGCGCACCACCTCTGCCCCGGCATCGAGGTGCTGGGCGTCGAACCCGAAGCCGGCAACGACACCCAGCAAAGCCTGGCGCAAGGCCGCATCGTGCATATCGAGACACCGAAGACCATCGCCGACGGCGCGCAGACGCAGCACAGCGGCGAACTCACGTTCCCGGTCATCCAGCGGCTCGTCAAAGGCATCGTCACCGTCAGCGACGCGCAGCTCATCCGCACCATGCGCTTCTTTGCCGAGCGTTTGAAGATGGTGGTCGAACCCACCGGCTGCCTGGCCGCTGCAGCGCTGTTGGAAGGCGTGGTGCAGGCGCGCGGAAAACGCGTCGGCGTGATCGTCAGTGGCGGCAACGTTGACCTGGCGGCTTACGCGCGTTACCTGGCTTGAGCCTGGGTTAAGGTCGCGCCTTTGACTTTTTGCCTGGAGATTTGATGGCTGAAGCTGCACCCGCAATCGCCGACCCCAAAGACGCCGAGAAGAAGGCGCGCGAGAAGGTCGATCAACTCATTGCGCGTGCTGCCAGCACGAGCCAGGGGTCCGTCACACTCGGCGGACGGAAGATGGACTACGCGGTCAGTGCTGCCTTCATGCCGGTCTGCGGCAGCGCCGTGGGGGGCGACGCGGAAGCGGCGGTGATGGCCACTTCGTATGTGCTGACAGGCGCCGAAGCGCGGCAGCGGCCGCTCTGCTTTGCCTTCAATGGCGGGCCCGGGTCGGCGTCGATCTGGCTGCACCTGGGCGCGCTGGGCCCCAAGCGCGTGGTCGTGCCCGACGACGGCAGCATGGCCGCAGCACCGTACCGCGTGGAAGACAACCCGCACAGCTGGTTCGAACACTTCGACCTGGTCTTCATCGACCCGCCGCACACCGGCTGGTCCGTCACCGCCAGCGACGCGGCGCGCAAGAAGATGCTGTCGGTGGACGGCGACATCGACGCGCTGGCTGAGGTGATGCGCGTCTGGCTCACGCGCCACAAGCGCTGGGGTTCACCCGTGCTGCTGGCCGGCGAAAGCTACGGCACGACACGCGGTGCGGGCCTGGCCAACAAGCTGCAGGAAATGGGCGTCGTGCTGTCGGGCCTGATCCTGGTGTCGTGCGCGATGGACTTGCAGAGCATCGTCTTTGCGCCCGCCAACGACCTGCCGTATGCGCTCTTCCTGCCCGCCCTTGCCAACGTGGCGCAGTACCACGGTCTGTTGCAGGGGCCGCTGGCGGCGTCGCCCGCAGCGGCCCGTGCTGGCGCGGAAAGCTTTGTGCAGGAAGAGTACGCGGCGGCGCTGCAGGCTGGCGCGCGCCTGTCTGAGAAGCAGCGCAGCCGCATCGCCA
>JANNGN010000548.1:0-3361 GCA_031403895.1 Rubrivivax sp.
CGCGCCGACGTGTTTTGTCGGCCAGGCGATGTTCTTCGGCCAGGACCGGCTGGACTTCGTGCGCGAAGCGCTGGCCGCGCAGGCCTAGACGCTGAACGGCGTCTGCGCCAGGAAGCCGGCTGCCGGCCCCAGCGCAAACAGATTCGGACTCTGGCTGGCCGGCATGGCGGCGCGGATGCGGGCGTGAAAGCTCGAATAGCTGCCAGCGAAGGCGCCGAGGTTCCACACCTTGAGCAGCTTTTCGGTGAAGGCGCCGTTGTGTTCACCGTCCAGGCTGGTCTGGTTGTCCATGCAGCCCGAGATCAGCACGACCGAAGGTTTGAACGGGCCCACCAGCGTGGTGGCCTGAACCGCCGGGCCGGTGACGGCCAGTTGCGCCAGTGCGGCGTCGGGGTCGGCCATGACTTTCCGGGCGGCGGTGGCGACATCGGCCTGCAGCTTGTCGTACATCGCCTTGTGCTTGGCATAGACGCGCGTGCCCACGGCGTCGGGCATGAGCTTGGCGCGAAAGCCGGGCGGCGGCTGGACTGGCGTGCGGGCCCGCGTGACGCTGCCGCTGTGGCAGCTGTCGGACAGCACCAGCACGCGCACGCCAGCGGCGAAGCGGCTGAGTTCGAAGTACAGCTCGTCGTCGATCAGCTGGCCGTCAAACAGGCACCAGGTTTCGTCCTTGCGGTCGGGCTCGTCGCGGTTGGTGTCGGGCACCTGGCCGCCATGGCCCGAGTAGCTCATGAAGAAAAGGTCGCCCGCCTTCAGCGCCTTGGCCGCGCTGCGCATGTTGGACAGCAGCGCCGCGCGCGTGGCTTTCTTCGTCAGCAGCACAGTCGCCTTCATGCCCTTGCCACGCGCCAGCGCCGCCATGTCATTGGCGTCGAATTCACACGCTGCCAGCGGGCCTTCCCAGCCTTCATAGGCCGCCGCGCTGACTGTGTTCAGACCCAGGTGCAGGGACAGCGCCTTGGGCTTGGCGCGGACTGCGGCTTGGGGTGTGGTGGCCATGAGCTTGCTCCTGCTATCGCGGGTTAAGGGGTCACGATGATGGCGGCAGCGCCGCGCAGGGAGCAAGCCCTATCTTGGCACTGCCAGCTTCAGCCGCCGGCTTTCAGGTACATCAGCACTTGCTGGTAGTCGGCCATGCTCATCTTGTCGCCGCCCTTGACCTTCATCTCCTTGGCCTTCATTTCCCAGACCTTGCCCATCATTTCCAGGAACTCGGCCTTCGACACCATGCCGTCCTTGTTGCGGTCGATGCGGTCTGCCTTGAACATGCCCGAGAACGACATGTCGTCTTGCGTCTGGGCGCGAGCGGTGGTGCCGAAAGCGCCGAGGGCGAGCGCGGTGGACAAGACAGCGATGAGGCGTTTGCTTTGCATAAGAATCTCCGGTTTTACAAGGGGGGTTGCGAGGTTGTGACGGGTGCGTTTTGAAGTGCGGCCACGCTGAAGAAGTCGGTTTCAGTCGCGCCGCATTACAGCCATTGGCAGGTCCTTGGAATGCGGGCCATGGTGTTCACGACAGCCCACATCCGCTACCTGGGCAGACCTCAGCGTGAAGCCATCGTCATCGACAGTGCCTTCAGGCCGGCCAGGCGAATGCTTTCAAGCTGCATGGCGGTGGGGAACACGTTGCGTTCGCCGTCACTGATGGCGCCCAGGCGGATGGCTTCGCGCAACTCGGCCACAACTTGTGCGCGAGTCAGCGACGGGCCGGTGTCGGCAACGACATAGGACTGCTCACCCATTGCAACGTGGCCGGCCGCGCGCGCCCGCAGCGCTTCAGCCTGCACCTCGGCACGCGTGAGCGTGGAGGTGAAGGCGACGGGATAGTCGTATGTGGCTTCACCGGCGCGGGCCGCAGTGGCGCCAAAAGTGGCACCGATGAGGGCGATGGCGACGGCGATGAAAGTCTTGGTGTGCATGGCGTTTCCTTGAAGAGGGGTTGAGGGCGGACAGCGGGTCAGTCCGTGCGGCGCTGCGTGCCAGTCTTGTTATGCAGCGCCTTGCGGATGAATGTCTGTCGCGCTGAGGGCAGAGGACTTACAGGCTCTTTCAGGCTTGCAGATGACGTTCTGCGGTACCGAATGACAGGCCACTCACAGCCACATCACACAGGGATCACAGGCCCTCTTGAGCAAACGGAGCTTGGCCCTGCAGGCGCGAGGGCGGGCCGCCGATCCGGTTTCAGTGTTTGCTGCCGAATGCGCTACCGTTGACGTTGTTGTCCGCGCGGACTCATCGCCCCGGTCCCGATGTCGCTTGAATCAGAACTCGCCCCGCTGCACCCCTTGTTGTTGCGCTTTGCAAAGATGCAACTTCGCAACGACACCATGGCCGAAGACGTTGTGTCCGAGACGCTGCTGGCGATCCTGGAAAAGCCCGGCAGCTTCGAGGGCCGAAGTTCGCTGCGCACCTATGCCACGGGCATCCTCAAGTTCAAGATCATCGACGTCATCCGCAAGCGCGGTCGCGGGGTGCACATTGAGCTGCACGATGAGCAAAGCATGGACGATGCGATGGATGCACTCTTTGCGAAGGACGGCCATTTGCAGGAGCCACCTCCCGCCTGGCAGCAGCCCGAAAAGTCGCTGGAACAGCGCCAGTTCTTCGAGACCCTGCAGGCCTGCGTTGACCGCCTGCCGGCCAGGACTGGCCGGGTCTTCATGATGCGCGAATGGTTGGAGCACGAAGTTGAAGACATCTCCAGTGAACTCGGCATCACGGCCAACCATTGCGGCGTGATGCTGTACCGGGCGCGCATGCAACTGCGCGACTGCCTGGAGCGCAACTGGTTTGCGTCGCAGCGATGAAGATTCAGCTCGACTGCCAGGACGTGTCGCGCCTGATCAGCGAAGGGCTGGACGACAAACTGCCGGCCGGCGAGCGTGCCCGCATGCGTCTGCACTTCGTCATTTGCCAGACCTGCCGAAATGTGGACGAACAGATGCAGTTCATTCGGCGCGCAATGCGCAGGCTCGGCGATGACGATTCGCCGACGCCACCACCGCCCGCGCCCGGTTGAGGGCTCAAGTGCAATCGCTCAAGCCAGGCTGCTGACCAGCGCCAGCGTCAGCGTGGCACACGCCACGCACACCACCATGCGCAGCAGGTGGCTGTCGGCGGCGTCGGACAGGGTCAGTTGCTCGTCCGTGCCGATGGCGTCGGGGCGGCTCAAGCCGCCCAGCGTCAGCACCGACTCCGGGCTCAGGTCGCGCGTGTCGGCAAAGTCCGTGCGGTGGTTCTGGTTGGCAAACATTTTTTTCGCTCCCCTTCGATCAACTTCTGCAGTGGCCCACCGGCGGTGCGCCACGGTGCCGTTGTAGGAGGGGCGGCGTTATGCCACCGTTACGCGGTTGGCGGCTGGC
>JANNGN010000549.1:0-2108 GCA_031403895.1 Rubrivivax sp.
AAGCGCCAGGCCAAACGCGCGCAGGCCGTGCAAGGCTTTGTGCTCGACATCTTTCGCGCCAATTCCGAAAAGCAGGCCGACCCGGTGAAGGCCCGCAGCGCGACCGCCCGCGAACTGCTGGACCTGGGCGCCCAGCGCCTGGAAACCGCGCTGCACAGCGAACCCGAGGCGCGCGCCGATGTCATGCAGACACTTGGCGAGATGTACTACCAGCTGCAGCTGGACGAAGAGGCGGCAGCCATTGAAACGCGCCGCATCGCGCTCCTCAAGCAGGTACACGGCGCAAACGACAGGCGTGTCGCCGAAGCGCTGATCGGCCTGGCCGCATCGCTGCACGCCACCGCGCGGCGCGACGAGATCCTGCCGGCACTCGAAGAGGCCCGGCGCATCCTCGATGCCAACGGCGACCAGCGCTCGCGGCTGCGCGGCGACCTGCTGACGCGGCTGGCCCAGCGGCACCAGAACGTCTCGTTTGAAAAGATGCAGGCCTACGCCGACGAGGCGGTGGCCGTGCTGCGCGCGCACGTGGTGCCCAGCGAAGACCGCCTGAGCACCGCGCTGCACCTGGCGGCGCGTGCGCGCGTGCAGCTGGGTGCGACGGCAGACGGCGAGCAGCTGTATCGCGAGTCGCTGGCCGAACTGCAAAAGGAAACGCCGCCGTCACATCTGAGCATCGTGCAGGGGCCGGTGGCACTGGGCGAGTGCCTGGCGATGCAGCACCAGGTCGATGCAGCGGTGCAGACCTACCGCGACGCGGCGCACACCGGCCGCAGGCATTTTGGCGAATCGGACGCGGGCGTCATCGTCGCGCAGTCGCGTCTGGCTGCGTTGCTGCACGCCAGCGGGCGGCGCGAGGAAGGGGGCGCCGCTTGCACGAAGACGCACTGCGTCGCGTGCTTGAAGTCAAGGGCAGCGACGACACCTTGTTCACGCCCATCGTGCGCATGGACTTCGGCCGCAGCCTGTTTGCCGACGGCCGGCTGCGCGAAGCGCTCGAACTCGTGGTGGCGACGAACGAATCCAACAGCCGCCACTACCAGGGATCGGCCGTGCTCGGGCAGGGCTTGCGCGCGCAGGCCAAGATCTGCACTGCACTTGGCCGTTATGACGAAGCGCGCGCGCTGTTCGCGCAGGCCCAAGCGCACTGGCTGCAAGGCACTGGCCCCGCCATCCAGGCCTGGCGCTACAACCGCTTCTGGCTTGACACGGCGGGGCTCGACCTGGCCGTCGGCGATGCGCAGGCGGCGATCGAAGGGCTCGTCAAGGTGGCGCCGCACGGCGACCCGAACCCGTCGCGGCCAAGCCCGGACGAGGTCGAACGCGACACGCTGCTGTCGCGCGCGCACTTGCAGCTGGGCCACGGCGCCCAGGCGCTGCAGCTCGCCACCCTGGCCTGCGAGCGGCTTGCTGCCTTCGCGGTGCCTTCGAGCAAGCGCTGGCGCTGCGCATGGCGAATGAAGATGCCGGCAGCCCGTGGATCGCCGAGGCGCAGCTGGGGCTGGCGCACTGCTTGCGCGCATCGGCCCACGACTGACGGCGCCACTGCGCGGGCGCTTCGACCCACGCCGCCCACGCCGCCCGCCCCCCTAGTCCGCGTCGTATTTTTCGCGCCCTGTCTGGTTCCAGGCCGGCAGTGCGTTCTACGGATCAAGGCCCGCCATTCTTGTGCGTGCCACTCCAGGGACGCACCATGCACGATTGCAAGCGCAGCAACGAAATCCAGACAACGGCACGCTGGCGGATCAGCGCCTGCGGCCTTGCCGGCCTGATCGGCCTGCTGTGCCTGGCAACAAGCCCTACCCACGCGGCGTTGACGGTTTACACGGCCGAGTCCGCCTGGCTCAGTGCGGTGGCCGCGCCGACCGTGATCGACTTCGACAACCTGGCCGATGGCACCTCGGTGTCGAACCAATATGCCGGCCTGAGCTTCGCGCCGTTCAACAACGGCACGCCGCTGGCGGCGGCTGAGAGCAACCCGCTCAGCCTGTTCAACGTCTTGTCGGTGGACCCGCTGCCGGGCAGCGCGGGCGGTGGCGTCAGCATCGGCTTCGACAGCGCGCAGCAGGGCATGGCCTTCTGGTACAACGATTCGCAGTTTGCGGGCAACT
>JANNGN010000550.1:0-1533 GCA_031403895.1 Rubrivivax sp.
TTGCAGAGCAAGCTGGTGGACGGCAAGGATGGCAACCACGCCGACGGTTCGAAGTTCCGCGACTACTTTGACTATGCCGAACCGATCCGCACGGTGCCCAGCCACCGCGCGCTGGCGGTGTTCCGTGGCCGCACGCTGGAGTGGCTGGACGCGAAGCTGGTGCTTGATGAAATGGTGGTGCCCGGCGTACCGAGCCTGGCCGAAGGCCGCATCGCGACGCACCTGACTTGGCGCCACGCCAAGCGCGCCGGCGACGAACTGATCCGCAAGACCATCGCCTGGACCTGGAAGGTCAAGCTCAGCCTGAGCCTGGAGCGCGACCTCTTCAGCCGCCTGCGCGAAGACGCAGAAAACGTCGCCATCAAGGTCTTCGCCGACAACCTGCGCGACCTGCTGCTGGCCGCACCTGCCGGCAAGCGCGTGGTGATGGGCCTGGACCCCGGCATCCGCACCGGCGTGAAGGTGGCGGTGGTCAGCGACACCGGCAAGGTGCTGGACACGCACACGGTCTATCCGCACGAGCCACGCAAGGACTGGGAAAGCTCGCTGCACACCCTCGGCCGCCTGGTGGCGACACATGGCGTCAACTTGATTGCCATCGGTAATGGCACCGCCAGCCGCGAGACCGACAAGCTGGCGGGTGACTTGATGAAGCGCGTTGCCACGCTGACAAGCGACCTGAAGCTGGACAAAGTGGTGGTCAGCGAGGCCGGCGCCTCTGTCTATAGCGCGAGCGAATTCGCCAGCAAGGAGTTGCCCGATCTGGACGTGAGCCTGCGCGGCGCGGTCAGCATCGCGCGCCGCCTGCAAGACCCGCTGGCAGAGCTGGTGAAGATCGACCCGAAGAGCATCGGCGTCGGCCAGTACCAGCACGACGTCAACCAGAGCGGACTGGCGAAGTGCCTGGATGCCGTGGTGGAAGACTGCGTCAATGGCGTCGGCGTGGACTTGAACACTGCATCGACGCCGCTGCTGTCGCGCGTCTCGGGCCTGAGCCCTGCAGTGGCTGCCAGCATCGTGCGCTGGCGCGATGCCAACGGTGCGTTCAAGAGCCGCCGGCAGTTGCTGGACGTGACGGGCCTGGGCCCGAAAACCTTCGAGCAAGCAGCGGGCTTCCTGCGCATCCGCGACGGTGACAACCCGCTCGACATGACCGGTGTGCACCCCGAGACCTACCCCGTCGTGCAGCGCATGCTGGCCGCCGTGCAGCGCCCGGTGCACGAGGTGATGGGCCGCGCCGACGTGCTGCGAACGCTGAAGCCCGAGGCCTTTGCCGACGAGAAGTTCGGCGCCATCACGGTCAAGGACATCCTCGTCGAGCTGGAAAAACCGGGCCGTGACCCGCGCCCCGACTTTGTGGTCGCGCGCTTCAACGAAGCCGTCACCGACCTGAAGGACTTGCAGCCCGGCATGGTGCTGGAAGGCACGGTCAGCAACGTGGCGCAGTTCGGCGCCTTTGTCGATCTGGGAGTACACCAGGACGGTCTGGTGCATGTCAGCCAGCTCGCTGCACGGTTCGTCAGCGACGCGCGC
>JANNGN010000551.1:0-1809 GCA_031403895.1 Rubrivivax sp.
CGTCGTCGATCCCCAAGCGCTCGGGTGATCGACAACCTGCACCGCTCCATCATCCTCGCCAAAGGTGGCCGCTACTGGGCCATCTGGCCGGCGAGATGTTCACCGCGCTGACCCAGACCGAGATGCTTCACGTGCCCTACAAGGGCAGCGGCCCGGCCGTGGCCGACCTGTTGGGCGGCCAGGTGGACTACATGTTCGACAGCATCACCTCGGCGCGGCCGCACCTGGCCTCGGGCAAGCTGCGTGCGCTGGCCGTCACCACGCCCAAACGCTCGAGCACGCTGCGCACGGCGCTGCCGCCGGGTTATGCCATCCCGCCGAACAGCCCCACCTCGGATCTGTTCGAGGCCCTGGGCCGCCACGGCCAGCGCCCAGCGCACGTGCACTTCCCGGTGGTGGCGCCGGGCCAACGCACGCTGACGACGCAGATCAACATTGCCGGCGACACCTACCTCGACGACGACTTTGCCTTCGCCACGCGCGACGGCCTCATCGTCGAGCTGGAACGTGGCGTGGCGCCTGCGGGCTACGAATCACTGGGAATCGGCGCGCCTTTCGTGCGCTCGCGTTTCGACTTCGTGATGCAGCCCGCGCTCAACGCCAGCGAGGCTTCGCCTGAGGCGCGAATTGCGCGCCTGGCGCGCGTGGCAGCGTGATGGGCCAAGCACACAGGAGCGCGCCGTGATCAACAAACTTAGCGCCTCGGTGGCCGAGGCCCTGGCCGGCACGACCGACGGGGCCACCGTGTTCATCGGCGGCTTCGGCACCGCCGGCATCCCGAACGAACTGATCGACGGCCTCATCGAACAGGGCGCGCGCGACCTCACCGTGGTCAACAACAACGCCGGCAACGGCGACAGCGGGCTGGCCGCGCTGCTGAAGACCGTGCGTGTGCGCAGAATAGTCTGCAGCTTTCCGCGCCAGGCCGACTCGCACGTCTTCGACGCGCTCTACCGCAGCGGCCGCATCGAGCTGGAACTGGTGCCGCGGGGCAACCTGGCCGAGCGTTTGCGTGCCGCCGGTGCCGGCATCGGCGCCTTCTTCACGCCCACCGGCTACGGCACCGAGCTGGCGATGAATGCCGACGGCAGGGCCAAGGAGACGCGTGTCATCGACGGCCGGGGCTACGTGCTCGAGTACCCCATCCATGGGCGGCGGTCGGCGATGTCATCTTCGGCTGCGCCAACCAGGCCGGCGAGGACAACCGCAACGTCGCGCGCATGAGCAGCCTGCTCGTGGGGCCGCCGCTGGAAGTGCCGGGGGCCACGCTCAACCGCCGCCGGTCAGTCAGCCGTGTGGCATGCCTTCACGCGGCCACTTCGGCAGCGTGAACCCAGTGGCCAATGCCAGTGCACGCAGGCCGATGGCGACGACTGCGGCACCCAACAAACCGATCCACGCTGGCGCCTGAAGCGCCTGGGCGCCCACCACAACCCAGCCACCTGCGAAGGAACAAATGGCATAGGGCCGGTGATCGCGGAAAGCGCTCGGGATTTCGTTGCAGACAATGTCGCGCAGGACACCGCCGAACACCGCCGTGATCAAGCCCATCAGCACTGCGACGATGGCAGGCATGCCCTGCGACAGCGCCATCTGCGTGCCTCCGGCGGTGAAGAGGCCCAGCCCGACAGCATCCGGCCATTGCATCGCGCGTTCCGTGGGCTCGAGATGGCGGGCACGCATGAAGAACATGGCGACGATGCTGAGCAGCAGCAGCGTCCACAGCCAGCCGGCGTGCTCGACCCAGAAGAACGGGCGGCGGTCAAGGAGGATGTCTCGCATCGTGCCGCCGCCGAAGGCCGCGAGTCC
>JANNGN010000552.1:0-1695 GCA_031403895.1 Rubrivivax sp.
CCGAATGTCGCCGGGCAGTTGGGCATGACGATGGCGAACTCTTCCCCGCCGACGCGCGCCACCAGGTCCATCGGTCGCACGCAATCCAGCAGCGCCTTGGCCACGGCCTTGAGGACCAGGTCGCCACTGGCATGGCCGTGCGTGTCGTTGACGCGCTTGAAATGATCGATGTCCAGCGCCAGCAGCAGCGCAGGCTCGCCGACACGCGCGACGCGGTCGATCTCGCGCGCCAGTGCCAGCTCGAAGCTGCGGCGGTTCGCCAGGCCGGTGAGCGCGTCGCGGCTGGACATGTCGACCAGCGAATCGATCAAGGTCTGCAACCAGGCCACGCTGCCCGGTGTGCCGGCAGGCAGCTCATGTCCCGATTGGCGCAGCAACTGCAGCGCCTGATCGAGCTGCAATGCCGGAGTCGATGGAGTCGGGCCGGGCGTGGAACGGGCCACCGGGAGTGCCTTGAATCGAAGCGTAGTGGGAACAGGCGGACAAGCGAGTCTAGCAGCGGCCTGCCCGCGCAGAAGCTCGGAAATGACAGGGATTCAGCGCCCAAACACGGGGTTGCCGTGGGTGGGCCGCAGCTTACTCGGGCACCCGGCGCGGTGGCGGGCCGGCCATCGGCACAGCGCGCGGCGCCGCCTTGCCACGCAGCGGCAGGAACAGCGCTTGCAGGTCGTTGAGGAAATCGAAACCGCGCTCGGTGGGCTGTATGCGGCGCAGGCCTGCTTGAAGCAGGTCCGACTGCGTCAGGTCCGGCTGCAAAAGACCGCGCGTTTGCGCTTGCCGCAGCGCCGCGTCGATGGCGGACGCAGGCAAGCCGGTGCGGTCGTTGAACAGTTTCATGTCGACACCCTCCCGCAGCCTGAGCGCGTTCAGCATGAACTCGAAGGGCAGCTCCGTGCGTGCCACCTCCTCGTCTTGAGACAAAGCCTGGCCGGCCAGCGCATGGTCCATGTAGCTCAGCGGCTCGCGCCAGCGCTGCTGGCGAACGATGCGGTGCGGAAAGCTCAACTTGCTGTGCGCGCCCGCGCCGATGCCCAGGTAGTCGCCGAACTTCCAGTAGTTCAGGTTGTGGCGGCAGCGGTGCGCCTCGCGTGCGAAGGCCGAGACTTCATAGCGCGCCAGACCCGCGCCGCCCGCGCGCGCGACGATGCGGTCCAGCATCGCCGAGGCCAAGTCGTCATCGGGCAGCACGGGCGGGTGCGTAGCGAACCAGGTGTTCGGCTCCAGCGTCAGGTGGTACACCGACAAGTGCGGCGGCGCGAAAGACAACGCGGCATCCAGATCGGCATCCAGCAGCGCCAGGCTCTGGCCGGGCAGCGCATACATCAGGTCGATGTTGAAGGTGTCGAAGGCCTGCCTTGCTTCTTCAATCGCCGCACGCGCCTGGGCGCTGTCGTGCACCCGCCCCAGGCGTTGCAGCATGTTGTCGTCAAAACTCTGCACACCGATCGACAGCCGCGTGACGCCGGCCGCGCGAAAGGCCTGGAAGCGCTCGCGCTCGAAGGTGCCCGGGTTGGCTTCGAGCGTGATTTCGCAGCCGGCGTCCAGCGGCAGGAGAGCGCGAACGCCGCTCAACAAGCGCGCTATGCCTTCCGGTGAAAACAGGCTGGGCGTGCCGCCACCGATGAACACGCTGACCACCGGCCGGCCCCACACCTGCGGCAGCGCAGCCTCCAGGTCGGCCAGCAGCGCATCCAG
>JANNGN010000553.1:0-5090 GCA_031403895.1 Rubrivivax sp.
GCTGCAGGTGGCCGGCGAGAACATCGTGGTCGTGATGCACGGCCGCTCCTCGGCGCAGCCTGACGACACCGTGTACCTGGCGCTGGATGCAGCCAAGGCGCATGTGTTCAACGTTGCCAGCGGCGCGCGGCTGGGCTGAAACTCAGCCGCGCCATGCACCCGTTCACGCCAATGCGCATCGTCGTGATGGGTGTCAGCGGCTGTGGCAAAAGCACGGTGGCCCAGGCGCTGGCGCAGCGGCTGGGCCTGCCATTCATCGAAGGCGATGACTTGCACCCGCCTGCCAACGTCGCTGCCATGAGCGCCGGTACGCCGCTCACCGATGAAGACCGGCGCGGCTGGCTGCAGACCGTGGCGGCCGCCCTGGCGCAGGCCGAAGCCACCGGTGCCGTGGTCGCGTGTTCGGCGCTCAGGCGCAGCTACCGTGACCTGCTGCGCGCCAGTGCGCCAGGGCTGCGGCTGGTACACCTGACAGGCCCGCAAAGCGTGCTGGCGCAGCGCCTGTTGCACCGCGCCGGGCACTACATGCCAGCGTCGCTGCTGCAAAGCCAGGTTGATACGCTGGAGCCGCCCGATGCCGACGAAGGCGCGCTGACGCAGCACATCGGCCAAGCGCCGGAGCGCATCGTCGAAGCGCTCTGCCAACAACTGGAAACCACACCCGCATGATCGACGCCACCACCTTCCGCCTGGACGGGCGCCTGGCGCTCGTCACCGGCTCTTCAGCCGGCATTGGCCTGGCACTGGCGCGTGGGCTGGGGCAGGCCGGCGCCACGCTGGTGCTGAACGGCCGCGACGCCGCACGCCTGGCCGCCGCGCAGCAGCTGCTGGCGGCCGAGGGACTGACGGTTCACGCGCGGGCATTTGACGTCTGCGATGGCGCCGCCGTCGAAGCTGCAGTAGCCAATATTGAAAGCGAGATCGGCGCCATCGACATCCTCATCAACAACGCCGGCATGACACGCCGCGCGCCGTTTCACGACATGCAGGCGGCCGACTGGCAGACCATCCTTCGCACCAACGTTGACAGTGTTTTCGTCGTCGGCCAGATCGTCGCCCGCCGCATGGTGGCGCGTGGCCGCGGCCGCATCATCAACACCTGCTCGGTGCAGAGCGAACTGGGCCGCCCCGGCACCGCCGCCTACGCCGCCAGCAAGGGCGCGGTGAAGATGCTGACCAAGGGCATGGCAATCGACCTGGGGCCGCGCGGCATCAACGTCAACGGCATCGGGCCGGGTTATTTCAAAACCGAACTGACGGCCAGCCTGGTTGCTGACCCCGCGTTCAACACCTGGCTGCTGAACCGCACGCCGGCCAAACGCTGGGGCGATGTGGATGAGCTCGCCGGCGCGGCGGTGTTCCTGGCCAGCGATGCATCGACCTTCGTCAACGGCCACATCCTCTACGTGGATGGTGGCGTTACCGCGAGCCTGTAGCCCATGCAGTTCACCAAAGTCGTTCTCGAAACCGGCCCTGATGGCCGCGCGCGTTTCAGCGAAGAAGTGGTGCCGCTGAGCGAAGGCAAACCGGCGGCGCGCCTGTCGGTGCTGATGCCCAGCGCGGGGCTGCAACTGCGCATGAGCCCGGTGGGTTTTCGCAGTGAATTCCATTGCACCGACAACCCGCAGTGGCTCTTCGTGCTGAGCGGGCAGATGGAGATTGGCCTGCAGGGCGGTGCCTCGCGCGTCTTCGGCCCGGGCCAACACTTCTACTCGGCCGACACGCTGCCCGTCGGCGCCACCTTCGACCCTGCGTTGCACGGCCACTGGAGCCGCCAGATCGGCGACGAGCCGCTGGTCACGGCCTTTGTGCGCGCATGAGTCCGCAGGCTTTGCCGAGGGCGAATTCCCGCTTGGCGGGACCGGCCGCAGGCCGTCGGGTGCACCAGTGACCAAAAACGTTTCGGGGCGCACGCTGGACTTGTTGGGCGAAGCCATCGTCGCTGGCCGCTACCCGCCAGGCTGTGCGGTGCCGCCAGAGCCCACGCTGTGCGAAGAATTGGGCGTCAGCCGCACGGTGGTGCGTGAAGCGATCAAGTCGCTGGTGGCCAAGGGCCTGGTGACCACCGGGCCGAAGGTCGGCACCAAGGTGCTGCCGGCTGAGCAGTGGAACTGGTTCGATCCGCAAGTCGTGGGCTGGCAGAGCAGGGCCGGCCTGACGCGCGAATTCCTGCGTGACCTGCAGGAACTGCGCCGCGTGGTGGAGCCCGCAGCGGTGCGGCTGGCGGCCGAGCGCGCCACGGCGCTGGACATCGCCGAGATTGAAGCGGCATACGCCGGCATGAAGGACGCCATCGACCACGGTGGCGACTACGTGTTTCACGACCTGGCTTTTCACCAGGGCCTGCTGCGCGCGTGCCACAACCGCATGATGGTGCAGATGAGCAAGGCGCTGTCGGCGTTGCTGCGCACCAGCTTCGAAATCTCAACCACGCGCCGCAACGGGCCGGCCTCGTCGCTGCCGCTGCACCGCGCCGTGCTGGATGCGGTGATCGCGCGTTCGCCGGCGCAGGCCGAAGAGGCGATCCTCACGTTGATTGCCGGTGCGCGCGAGGACATCGAACTGGTGCTGGCTTCTCGCCGCAAGCTGCCTTCGGTGCGGGCGCCGGCGGCACGGCTGAAGGGCCGGCAACCGGTGCGGGCCTGACGGGCCCGGCAGGCAGTGCGCGCTATTCCTTGACCGAACCGGTCAGCCCCGACACGTAGTGCTCGACGAAGAAGGAATACACAAAGGCCACCGGCAGCGAGCCCAGCAGCGCACCGGCCATGAGCGGGCCCCAGTGATAGACATCGCCTTCGACGAGCTCGGTCACCACGCCCACCGGCACGGTCTTGTTTTCTGATGACGAGATGAAGGTCAGCGCATAGATGAACTCATTCCAGCTCAGCGTGAAGGCGAAGATGCCGGCCGAGATCAAACCCGGCACCGCCAGCGGAAGCACGATCTTCACCAGGATCTGCCAGCGCGTGGCGCCGTCGATCAGCGCACACTCTTCCAGCTCGTACGGGATGCTGCGGAAGTAACCCATCAGCAGCCAGGTGCTGAAGGGGATGAGGAAGGTGGGGTAGGTCAGGATCAGCGCCCAGCGCGTGTCGAACAGGCCGAGCTGGAAGACGATGGCCGCCAGTGGGATGAACAGGATCGATGGTGGCACCAGGTAGGCCAGGAAGATCGACAAGCCCACCTGCTTGGCGCCCGAGAAGCGCAGCCGCTCGATCGCATAGGCCGCCAGCACCGATGCAAAAAGCGAAAAGCCGGTGGCCACCACCGACACCAGCACCGTGTTCCACAGCCATTCGGGGTAGGCGGTGTCGAACAGCAGCTTCTTGAAGTGCGCCAGCGTCGGAGCGATGACCCAGAACGGGTTGCCGTCGCGCGACAGCAGTTCGTTGTCGGGCTTCACCGACGTGATGACCATCCAGTAGAACGGAAAGAGCAGCACGAACAGAAAGACCAGCAGCGGCACATACACCGTGACCACCTTGCGCGGCATGGTGTCCAGGTAGCCCATGCCACCGGCGTCGTCTGCGTCCGCGGTCTTCATCAGTCTTTTCCGCCCTGTTGCCATGCGCGCCGCTGCAGCCCGAAGTAGCTGAAGAGAATGGCCGAGAGCAGGAATGGCACCATGGCGATGGCAATGGCCGCACCTTCACCCAGGGCGCCGCCCGAGATGGCGCGCTGGAACGACAACGTGGCCATCAGGTGCGTGGCGTTGAGCGGGCCGCCGCGCGTGAGCACGTAGATGAGCTGGAAGTCGGTGAAGGTGAAGAGCACCGAAAACGTCATCACCACCGCGATGATCGGCGTCAGCAGTGGCAGCGTGACGTGCCGGAACTGCTGCCACGGCGTGGCCCCGTCAATCGCCGAGGCTTCATAGAACGACGGCGAAATGGTCTGCAAGCCGGCCAGCAGCGTGATGGCGACAAAGGGCACACCGCGCCAGACATTGGCGAAGATGGTGGCCAGCCGCGCGTTCCAGGGGTCGCCGAGGAAGTCGATGTACTTGTCGATAAAGCCCATCTTCATGAGCGTCCACGAGACGATGGAAAACTGCGAGTCGTAGATCCACCAGAAGGCAATCGCCGACAGCGCCGTCGGCACGATGTAGGGCAGCAGAATGACAGCGCGGAAGAAGGTCTTGCAGCGGATGTTCTTGTTGAGCAGCAGCGCCAACCACAACCCGAGCACGAACTTCAGCACGCTGGCCACTGTCGTGTAGAACAGCGTGTTGAACAGCGCAAGCCGGGTCACGCTGTCACCCCACAGGAAGGCGTAGTTGTCCCAGCCGACCCACTCGCCAGAGCGCCCGATCTTGGCGTCGGTGAAGCCGAGCCATGTGCCCAGGCCGAGCGGGTAGGTGAGAAACAGCAGCAGCAAGGCCGCTGCGGGCAGCATGAAGATCAGCCCGAGCACGTTCTTGTTGTTCTGCAGTTTCTCGAGCATGGCCACGGCTGCTGGGCTTCAGTTCTTGCGGCTCAAACCTTGTGAATCTCAGACCTTGTAATACCGCTCGGCGCGCTTCTGCGCCCGCTCGGCCGCTTCTTTCGGCGTCTTGGATCCGCTCGCCGCTTCAGCCACCATGTTGACGACGATGAAGTCGGCTGCTGCGCCCGCTGAGGCATAGCCCAGCTTGCCGGCATAGCCGGCCGGCCGCAGGTTTTTCACGCAGTCGCGATACGGCGTGTGCTTCGGGTCCGAAGTCCAGATCGCAGACTTGGCGTACTCCGCCAGCGGCGGGGCGATGTAGCCGCCGGCCGCCGTGAGCCAGGGGTCGAACTGCTCCCGCTCCATCATGAAACGCAGGAACTCCTTGGCCGCCTGCGGGTACTTCGTGTACTTCATGACCATCTGGTTGAAGAACAGGTGCGACTCGGTGGGCACGCCCACCGGGCCGACCGGGTATTGCGCGTGGTACACGTCTTCCTTCAGGTCCCGCACCTTCTGATCGGTCGAGGTCTTGGTCGCGTAGTAGATCGAGATGCCGTTGTTGGTGAGGCTGATCTGGCTGTCGAGGAAGGCCTTGTTGTTGTTCGGGTCCAGCCAGGACAGCGTGCCCGGAATGAAGGTGGCGTACATCTCCTTCGCGTACT
>JANNGN010000554.1:0-2162 GCA_031403895.1 Rubrivivax sp.
CACCGGCTGGTCTATTCACTCGTCAACGAAGCGGCCAAGATCCTGGAAGAGGGGATTGCCAGCAAGGCCAGCGATATCGACATGGTCTATCTCACCGGCTACGGCTTCCCGCTGTTTCGCGGCGGGCCGATGTGCTATGCCGACAGCCAGGGCCTGTTCAACGTCGTGCAGACGATGAAGAAGTTTGCCGCCAACCCGCATGACGACGCGGATGTCTGGCAGCCTGCACCCTTGTTGGCCAAGCTGGCGGCCGAAGGAAAGTCATTCACTTGAATCGGTTGAAGGAACAAACATCATGACCCAAGCCGTCATCGTCTCCACCGCCCGCACCCCCCTCTGCAAGAGCTGGAAGGGCGCCTTCAACATGACCCATGGCGCCACGCTGGGTGGCCACGCCGTCAAGGCCGCTGTCGAACGCGCCGGCATCGACGGCGCCGAGGTGGACGACGTCATCATGGGCTGCGCCACGCCCGAAGGTGCCACCGGCAGCAACATCGCACGCCAGGTGGCGCTGCGTGCCGGGCTGCCCGTGACCACGGGTGGCGTCACCGTGAACCGCTTCTGCAGCAGCGGCCTGCAAACCATCGCCATGGCCGCGCAGCGCATCATTGCCGGCGAAGGCGACATCTACATCGGCGGCGGTGTCGAGAGCATCAGTTGCGTGCAGCAAGAAGCCAACACGCACATGCTGGCCGA
Source organism: Rubrivivax sp. (assembly GCA_031403895.1). Classification (GTDB taxonomy): domain Bacteria; phylum Pseudomonadota; class Gammaproteobacteria; order Burkholderiales; family Burkholderiaceae_C; genus Rubrivivax. The sequence goes on from JANNGN010000554.1 coordinate 697, forward strand.
CCCGTGGCTGGTGAAGAACAAGCCCGAGATCTACTGGAACATGCTGCAAACGGCAGAACAGGTGGCCAAGCGCTACAAGATCAGCCGCGAACGCATGGACCACTACGGCGCCGGCAGCCAGCAGCGCGCCGCCGCTGCGCTGGAAGCGGGTCTGTTCAAGGACGAGATCGCGCCCATCACCGTGACGGCCGGCGTGGCCGACCCGGTGATGGGGCTGCGCAGCAAGGAAGTCAGCGTCGCCAACGACGAAGGCATCCGCGCCGGCACCACTTACGAAGGCATCTGCAACCTGCGCTCTGCCCTGCCGGGCGGCCTGATCAGCGCCGGCAACGCGAGCCAGTTTTCAGACGGCGGTGGTGCGTGTGTCGTCATGAACGAAACCGTGGCCGAGCGCAAAGGGCTGAAACCCATCGGCCGATTCCTCGGCTTTGCCGTCGCCGGCTGCGAGCCCGACGAGATGGGCATCGGCCCGGTGTTCGCGGTGCCGAAAGTGCTCAAGCGCCTGGGCCTGACCGTCGCCGACATCGACCTGTGGGAGTTGAACGAAGCCTTCGCCGTGCAGGTGCTGTATTGCGCCGACACCTTGGGTATCCCGATGGACCGGTTGAACGTCAACGGCGGCGCCATCGCCGTCGGCCACCCCTACGGTGTCAGCGGCCAGCGACTGACGGGCCATGCACTCATCGAAGGCAAGCGCCGGGGTGCGAAACGGGTCTGCGTGACGATGTGCATCGGCGGCGGCATGGGCGCGGCAGGCATCTTCGAAGTGCTTTGAGGCCGTGGTGATGAAGTTCCTGCGCACCCCCGACGCGCGTTTCTCGGGGCTGCCCGGGTTCGCACATCTGCCCCGTTATGCCGAGTTTGCCGGCCTGCGGGTTCACTACATTGACGAAGGCCCGCGTGACGCCAGCGTCACCGCGCTTTGCCTGCATGGCAACCCGAGCTGGAGCTACCTGTACCGCCACATGGTCCCGGTCTTCACGGCGGCCGGCCTGCGCGTGGTGGCGCCGGACTTGATCGGCTTCGGCCGCTCTGACAAGCCGGTGGAAGAGTCTGTACACAGCTTCGATTTCCACCGCAGCATGCTGCTGGACTTTGTTGAGGATCTCGATCTGCAGAACATCCTGCTCGTGTGCCAGGACTGGGGCGGCCTCTTCGGACTGACCCTGCCGATGGCGATGCCCGAGCGCTTCACCCGGCTCCTGGTCATGAACACCGGCCTGGGCACCGGGCAGCTCAGCGAAGGCTTCCGCCAGTGGCGTGCCTACTCCAACAGCCAGCCCGACCTGGCGGTGGGCAAACTCTTCAAACGTGGCAAACCCGATCTGAGCGACGCCGAAGTGGCGGCCTACGACGCGCCGTTTCCCGACGCCAGCTACAAGGCCGCATTGCGCGCTTTTCCGAACCTGGTGCCGGACGGCGCCGACGCCCCTGGCGCAGCGCTCAGCCGCGAAGCCGCCACCTTC
>JANNGN010000555.1:0-3251 GCA_031403895.1 Rubrivivax sp.
CCGCACCTTCGAAGCCGAAGTGCTTCTCGGGCGTGAAGTGGCCCTTCATCAGGCGCAGCGTGATGAACAGCAGCATCAGCATGCCGACCAGGACGTGGAAGCCGTGGAAGCCGGTCAGCATGTAAAACGTGGAGCCGAAGATGCCGCTGCTGAGCTTCAAGTTCAGGTCGCGATAGGCGTGCATGTACTCGTAGGCCTGCACGCCGACGAAACTGGCGCCCAGCACCACCGTGATCCACATCCAGCCGATCGTCTTGACACGCTGACCGGCGATGAGCGCGTGGTGCGCGATCGTCAGCGTCACGCCCGATGTCAGCAGCAACGCAGTGTTGATGGTGGGCAGCGGCCACGGGCCCATGGTGGTGAAGGGCTCGACCGTGCCTGCCGGTGAGGCCGTGTGGCCACCGCCCGCGCTGGGCCAGATGGCCTTGAAGTCCGGCCACAGCACCTGGTTGTCGAGGTTGCCGAGGGTGGGCAGCGCATACAAACGCGCCCAGTACAGCGCGCCGAAGAAGGCGGCGAAGAACATCACCTCGCTGAAGATGAACCAGCTCATGCTCCAGCGGAAAGAGACGTCAACGCGGTCGGAGTACTGGCCCCCTTCACTTTCAGCCACCGCTTCGCGGAACCACTGGAACAGCACCGTCAGCCACACGATCACGCCCACCAGCAGCGCGTAGGCGCCCCAGCCGTGGCCATTGATCCATTGGCCTGCGCCCAGGATGACCAGGAACAGCCCAAAGGCCACCAGCACCGGGTGGCGCGAGGGGGCGGGAATGTAGTAATACGGGGTCTGTCCCGCAGGGGTGCTGGCTGACATGGAAAGCTATCTCCTCGATCTCTTTTTTTGAGAATTCTGGCGCTCGGCAGCCGTTCAGGTGGCGATGCCGCTGCTGACCACCCAGCGCACGAGCAACACGATGGTCACCACGAAAACTGCTGCGCCCGCGATGCCACCGATCACGACGTGAATCGGGTTGAGCTTTTGCACGTCTTCTTCAAGTCCCGAAGCACGCCGGATGCCCAGGAACGACCAGGCCACGGCGCGCATCGTTTGCAGCAACGAGGCCGGGCGCTGGCTGGCTTCCTTCAGGCCGTTCTTGCTGCTCATGCCGCTCATGCCGGCGCACCCGTGGTTGCAACTGCCGCCGCCGTTGCGGGCGCCGCCTTCGGGCCCACCGTGCCCGCAGGTGCAGCCGGCACCTTGCCGCCGACCTCAAAGAAGGTGTACGACAGCGTGACCGTCGTCACGTCTTTGGGCAGCTTGGGGTCGATGCGAAAAGCCACCGGCCAGGTCTTGCTTTCGCCCGCCAGCAGCTTCCATTCGGTGAAGCAGAAACACTCGATCTTGTTGAAGTGCGCAGCCGCCACCATCGGCGCGTAGCTTGGGATGGCCTGCGCTGCCATGGTGCGGTTCTGGCGGTTGCGAAACTCGTACATCACGGTCGCCAATTCGCCCGGATGCACTTGCAGCGAACGCTGCGCGGGCTTGAAGTCCCAGGGGCCGCGCACGTTGGCGTCGAATTCCACCGTGATGGTGCGGCTCAGGTCAACCTGCGTGTTGGGCTTTTCCACCCCGCCGAACCAACTACCACCCGCAATGCGCTGTTCGGCCACCGACAGCACGTTGATGCCCAGCGCGTCGCAAATCGCGCGGTACATCGGCACCAGCGCATAGCCAAAGCCGAACATCACGCCCACCACCACCACCAGCTTGCCGAGCATGCGGCGGTTGTGGGCCAGGGCGCGCGGAATCAGCATCGCCTTAACGCCCGCCCAGCCAGATCATCCTGGTCACGAAGCCGATGGCGAACATCGCCGCCACCGACGCCAGGATCAGCGCCAGCCGCAGGTTGGCCTTGCGTTGTTGTGGGCTCAGTGCCATGGCTTTTGCGTGCTGCTTCAGCCAATCACGCGCGTGGCGCTGGCGTTGAGCTTGGGCGGCTTCTCAAAAGTGTGCCAAGGTGCCGGCGACGGCACTTCCCATTCCAGGCCTTCGGCCGATTCCCAAGGACTCTGCGGCGCCGGTTCACCCTTGCCGCGCATCACGGGGATGACGACGAAGAGGAAGAAATACACCTGCATCAAACCGAAGCCGAAGGCGCCGATGGAGGCCAGCGCGTTGAAGTCGGCAAACTGCATCGGGTAGTCGGCATAACGCCGTGGCATGCCGGCCAGGCCCAGGAAGTGCATCGGGAAGAAGGTGACGTTGAAGAAGATCAGCGAACCCCAGAAGTGGATCTTGCCGCGCGTTTCGTTGTACATCACGCCGCACCACTTCGGGCTCCAGTAGTAGAAGCCGGCGAACAGACCGTACAGCGAACCCGCCACCAGCACGTAGTGGAAGTGCGCCACCACGTAGTAGGTGTCCTGCAGCTGGATGTCGATCGGCGCCATGGCCAGGATCAGACCCGTGAAGCCGCCCATCGTGAAGACGAAGAGGAAGCCGACCGCAAAGAGCATCGGCGTCTCGAAGGTCATCGAGCCCTGCCACATCGTGGCCAGCCAGTTGAAGATCTTCACCCCCGTGGGCACGGCGATCAGCATCGTCGCGTACATAAAGAAGAGCTGCCCCGTCACCGGCATGCCGGTGGTGTACATGTGGTGCGCCCAGACGATGAACGACAGGATCGCGATCGACGAGGTGGCATAGACCATGCTCGTATAGCCAAACAGCCGCTTGCGCGCAAAGGTGGGGATGATGGCGCTGACGATGCCGAAGGCCGGCAAGATCATGATGTAAACCTCGGGGTGGCCGAAGAACCAGAAGATGTGCTGGTACATCACCGGGTCGCCGCCGCCAGCGGGATTGAAGAAGCTGGTGCCGAAGTGGCGGTCGGTCAGCGTCATCGTGATCGCACCCGCCAGCACCGGCATCACTGCAATCAGCAGGTAGGCGGTGATGAGCCAGGTCCAGGCGAACAGCGGCATCTTCATCAGCGTCATGCCGGGCGCGCGCATGTTGAGGATGGTGACGATGATGTTGATGCTGCCCATGATGGAGCTGGCGCCCATGATGTGCATCGCAAAGATGCCAGCGTCCATGCTCGGGCCCATCTGCAACGTCAGCGGCGCGTAGAGCGTCCAGCCTGCCGCCGGTGCACCACCGGGCATGAAGAACGAACCGACTAGCATGCCGGCAGCCGGGATCAGCAGCCAGAAGCTGAGGTTGTTCATGCGCGCGAAGGCCATGTCTGCGGCGCCGATCTGCAACGGGATCATCCAGTTCGCGAAGCCCACGAAGGCCGGCA
>JANNGN010000556.1:0-1880 GCA_031403895.1 Rubrivivax sp.
GGCGAAGTGCCGGGTGCCGCCGAACGCACGGCGGTCGAGCAGGCCGCGGCCCGGGTGGACGGCGTGCGCAGCGTGGTCAATGAGATCGTCGTCGCGCCCAACAGCGCTTTCAGTTCGCGCTCGGCCGACGGCATCCTGAGCACCAAGGTCAAGGCCACGCTGCTGGACGCCAAGGATGTGCAGGCCAACGCCTACAAGGTGGTGGCCGAGCGGCGGGTGGTGTACCTGATGGGCCGGGTGACGGAACGCGAAGCCAACCGGGGCGCGGAACTGGCCAGCCAGGTCAACGGCGTGGAAAAGGTGGTGAAGGTGTTTGAGGTCGTCAGCGAGAGCGAACTCGCCGGTCAGGGCAGCGCCAGGTCAGCGCCGATCAGCACTGCCGCGTCGGCACCGAAGTAGCTGTCGGCGCCTGATCGAGCGCGCCTGATCAGGTGCTGCTGATCACGTTCTGCTGATCACAAGCGCTTGACCAGGCTCGACGTGTCCCAGCGCTGCCCGCCCAGCGCCTGCACATCGGCATAGAACTGGTCCACCAGCGCCGTCACCGGCAATTGCGCACCGTTGCGGCGCGCTTCGTCCAGCACCAGGCCCAGGTCCTTGCGCATCCAGTCCACCGCAAAGCCGAAGTCGAAGCGGCCTTCCAGCATCGACTTGCCGCGGTTGTCCAGCTGCCAGCTTTGTGCGGCGCCCTTGCCGATCACGTCCAGCACCTGCGGCATGTTGAGCCCCGCGCGCTGGCCGAAGGCCACCGCTTCCGCCAGGCCCTGCAGCAGCCCGGCGATGGCAATATGGTTGACCATCTTGGCGAGCTGGCCCGAGCCGCTGTCACCCAGCCGCGTGACGGCGCGCGCGAAGCACAGCGCCACCGGCTGCATCGTGTCGAAGGGCGCCGGGTCACCGCCGCACATGACGGTTAGCGCGCCGTTCACCGCACCGGCCTGGCCGCCCGAGACCGGCGCGTCGATGAAGTGCAGGCCGCGCTCGCGCGCTGCCGCGCTGAGCGCGCGCGCGACTTCGGCTGAGGCCGTGGTGTGATCGACAAAAACCGCGCCGGTCTTCATCGCAGCGAAGGCGCCTTCAGCGCCCAACGTCACGCTGCGCAGGTCGGTGTCGTTGCCGACGCAAGCGAAGACGATGTCGGCACCGGCCGCTGCCTCGCGTGGCGTGGCGGCGCTGCTGCCGCCGTATTCCGCGACCCAGGCCGCCGCCTTTGCGCCGGTGCGGTTATAGACGGTGACGTGGTGCCCGGCGCGGGCCAGGTGGCCGGCCATCGGGTAGCCCATGGCGCCAAGGCCCAGGAAGGCAAGGCGGCGCGATTCGATCGCTTCGTAGGTGCGGGGTGTGTTCATGCCCCGAATGCTGCCACAGGACTTGGTGCCCCCCGAGGGACCGCTACCCGCCCTGGGGCGGCCCGGCGGCAGGCTGGGCGACTACAACACCCGCATGTGCACGGTGCCGGCCGCCAGGTCCGTGTTGCGCGCGCGCGCACTCTGCAGCTTGATCTGCAGCCGCAGGTCGTTCACCGAATCGGCGTTGCGCAGCGCGTCGTCGTAGGTGACCTGGCGCGCTTCGTAGAGGTCGAACAGGCTCTGGTCAAAGGTCTGCATGCCGAGCTCGCGCGAGCGTTTCATCAGCTCCTTGATCTCGGGAATCTCGCCTTTGAAGATGAGGTCGCCCACCAGCGGTGTGTTGAGCAGAATCTCCACCGCCGCGACACGGCCGCGCCCTTGTTCACGCGGCAGCAGGCGCTGGCTGACAAGGGCTTTGAGGTTCAGCGACAGGTCCATCAGCAACTGCTGGCGCCGCTCTTCGGGGAAGAAATTGATGATGCGGTCGAGCGCCTGGTTGGAGCTGTTGGCGTGCAGCGTGGCCAGGCACAG
>JANNGN010000557.1:0-2172 GCA_031403895.1 Rubrivivax sp.
GGAAGGCAACGTCTATGCCGCGCTGCGCATGCGCGAGGCGGACCTGGACAAGCACCTGCAAGGCGCCGACGAGAAGAAGGACGCCGCACGCGAGAAGGCGCGCGAAGAAGCGCGCAAGAAGCTTGAAGAGCAAATCGCCAAGACCAAGGAACCGGCCAAGCCGCTGCCCGAATTCGGCACCGCCGAAGACTTCCCGCTGCAGCAGGCGCTGAACCAGTTGCGCGGGCTGCCGGTTGTCGCCAGCAAGACGGCGGTCGAGCAGCGCGCCGAAGCAGCCGCCGCCGCGCCGGCCAAGTAAGCCCGGCTAGCGCCAGTACACAGCCCGCCCATGGCGGGCTTTTTGTTTCCTTCCGCCGCATGGCGGGCTTTTTTCTTCCTCCACCGCATGGCGGGTTCCTTCTCCGCCGCATGGCGGGCTCTGTCCTCTTGACGGCATCGAATCAAGCGCCATGAACGACCAGCAACTGCTGCGCTACGCCCGCCACCTGATGCTGGACGAGATCGGCATCGAAGGCCAGCAGCGCCTGCTGGATGCCCACGCCCTTGTCATCGGCGCCGGCGGCCTGGGTTCACCGGTGCTGCTGTACCTGGCCACCGCAGGCGTGGGTCGCATCACGGTGGCCGACCCCGACAGCGTGGACCTGACGAACCTGCAGCGCCAGATCGCGCACAACCAGTCGCGCCTGGGCCTGCCCAAGGCCGAATCGGTGCGCGCCACGGTGGCCGCTATCAACCCCGGCGTGCAGTTGCGCGCGTTGGTGCAGCGCGCCGACACCGCATTCCTGGATGAATGGGTGCCACAAGCCGACGTGGTGCTGGACTGCAGCGACAACTTCAGCACCCGACACGCCATCAACGCTGCCTGCGTGAAGTACAGCAAGCCCCTGGTGTCGGGCGCAGCCATCGGCTGGGACGCGCAGATTGCCGTGTACGACACACGCCAGCCGCAGGCGCCCTGCTACGCCTGCGTGTTCCCACCCGAGGCTGCGTTTGAAGAGGTGGCCTGCGCGACGATGGGCGTGCTGGCGCCGCTGGTGGGCATCGTCGGCAGCATGCAGGCGGCCGAAGCGATCAAGCTGCTGTCGGGTGCGGGCGAATCAATGGCCGGGCGGCTGTTGATGCTGGACGCGCGCAGCATGGTCTTTGACAGCATCAGCATTGCACGCCAGCCGCATTGCACGGTGTGCGGGCCGCGCCGCTGAAGGGCCGCAGTTTTTGGGCTTAAGCTCTGGCCGCATGGACACGCCCAAGCACCCCGGGCTCACCGCCCGCAACTTCCCGAGCGCCGAAGAAGAAGCCGCCACCGTGCCGCGCGCCGGGCTCTATGCCGGGCCCGAGAGCGCCTACCGCCTGGCCTTCGCCGACAACGCATTCCTGCTGCGCGAAGAGTTGCGCCCGGTGCGCATGCAGCTCGAATTGCTGAAGCCCGAACTTGTGCAGCGCGAGCAAGGCGTGGAGTCCACCATCGTCATCTTCGGCAGCGCACGCATCCAGCCGCCCGATGTCGCTGCACAAGCGCTGCTGGCCGCGCAGGCCAGCGATGATGAAGCTGCTGTCCGACGCGCAGAAACGGCTGTCTCGATGAGCCGCTACTACGACGAAGCGCGGCGCTTTGCGGCGCTGGCCACACGCCGTTCACGCGACCATGAAACGCCGCTCTTCGTCGTCACCGGCGGCGGCCCCGGCATCATGGAGGCCGGCAACCGTGGCGCGTTTGACGTGGGTGGCAAGAGCATTGGCCTGAACATCGTGTTGCCGCACGAACAGGCGCCCAACCCCTACATCACGCCCGAGTTGTGTTTCCAGTTCCATTACTTTGCGCTGCGCAAGATGCACTTCCTGATGCGCAGCATTGCGCTGGTGTGCTTCCCGGGCGGCTTTGGCACGCTGGACGAACTGTTCGAGACGATGACGCTGGTGCAGAACGGCAAGAGCCGCAAGCGCCCGATCCTGCTTTTCGGGCGCGAATTCTGGCAGCGGCTGATCGACTTCGACTACCTCGTCGAGACCGGCATGATCAGCGCCGGTGACCTGCATCTCTTCCGTTATGTCGAGACCGCCGAAGAGGCCTGGGAGATCCTGGCCGTGCATTACGGCTTCGACCAGCCACCCACGCAGACTGGCGAATTCGCGGTCGATATCTGATGCGATGTCAGGCGCTGCCCGCCTGCG
>JANNGN010000558.1:0-5526 GCA_031403895.1 Rubrivivax sp.
CCGCAGACTGGCTCATCGACATGGGCCCCGAAGGCGGCGCGGGTGGCGGCAAGGTGGTGGTGGCGGGCACACCCGAGGATGTGGCGGCGCATGCGGGCAGCCACACGGGTAGGTTCTTGAAGGCGATGCTGTGACGCGAGCTTCTCGATAGGTGGGTCAGGTTCATCCAACCCACGCCCTTCAGCCACTCAGCCCAGCGTCAGCGTGCCCGACAAGGTGCGCGAGTGTTCGATCAGTTCTGCAAACAGCGCGTCCAGCGCTGCCGGCCTGATGTGGTACGGGTCGAACTCGGCACTCGGCGAATACTTCAGGAAGACCTTTGCATTCGCTTCCGTGGTGGCCACCAGACCCATCGCCCAGCCGCCATACAAGCGGCAGGCGACTTCGCCCAGGGACAACACCGCCGGTTCGCGATGCCGCGGGTCCAGCAGGATGCGGTGGTACAGCGCGTTGACGACCAGGTGGTCGCCTTCCAGGCACTGCAGGAAGATGCCATTCGACAGGATCAGCGCGCCCGTGATGCCGAGCGGGCCGTTGTTGCGCTGCGATTTGCGCACGATGTCTTTCACGTCGATGGGGGTCAGGATGCCTGCGGTGCGGCTGGCATAGATCAGGCGGATCAGCATGGGTGAAGTCCCGGTGGGTGAGGTCGGCGTCAGCGTACCCGCAAGCGCCCGCTGCGGCTGGGGTGTGGTGATCGTTCGGTTCAGCGGCGCCGGCTGCGCTGGCCAAGCTGCGCTCGATAGACTCCGGCAACCTTGATCCGGAGCGTACTTCATGCCCATCACCATCGACTACTTGCTCGCCCCGCAGTCCCCCTGGACCTACCTGGGCCACGCGCGCTTCATGCGCATTGCCGCCGACGCTGGCGCCTCCGTGCGCGTGCTGCCGGTGGACCTGGGCGGCAAGATCTTTCCGGTCTCGGGCGGCTTGCCACTGGCGCAACGCCCACCGCAGCGGCAGGCCTATCGGCTGGTGGAACTGGCGCGCTGGCGCGATTTTCTCAAGCTGCCGCTCACCATCAAGCCAAAGTTCTTTCCGGTGCCGGCTGACTATGCGGCGCGGCTCATCATCGCTGTCGATCAGGCCGATGGCACGGCTGCTGCCATGCGCTTGACCGGCGCCGTGCTGACGGCGGTGTGGGCCCAGGAACGTGACATCGCGAATGCAGCCACGCACGCTGAACTGCTGGCCGAATGTGGCCTCGCGCCGCAGCGGGCCGACGCTGCAAAGGCACCCGAAGTGCAGGCCACCTATGAGCGCTACACGCAACAGGCCATCGACGCGAAGGTCTTTGGCGCGCCCAGCTATGTGGTGGACGGCGAGATCTTCTGGGGCCAGGACCGGCTGGACTTTTTGCAGCGCCGGCTGGCCGCGATGAACGCGGAGTGCGCATGAAAAAAGGCCCGGGTCAACGACCCGGGCCTTTGGACAAACTCTCGTCAAACAGGTTCAGCGCGTCACTTGAGGTGCTTGCTGATTTCCTTGGTCATGCCGAACATGCTGATCGGGCTGACACCCACCACCGCCTTGAGTTTGGCGTCGGCGTTGATCATGGTGCGCTTGATCTTGTCTTGCAGACCGTTCTTCTTGATGTACTCCCACACCTTCTTTGTGACCTCGGTGCGCGGCAGCGGCTTGTCGCCGATGACGGCCGCCAGTGCGGCGCTCGGGGTCATGGCCTTCATGAAGGCAGCGCTGGGGGCGCGCTTCTTGGCCGGTGCAGTCTTCTTGGCCGCAGCGGCCTTCTTTGCTGGTGCAGCCTTCTTTGCTGGTGCAGCTTTTTTGGCCGGGGCGGCCTTCTTCGCAGCAGGAGCAGCCTTCTTTGCAGGGGCCTTTTTTGCAGCGGGTTTCTTCGCAGTTGCCATTTGGATTTTCTCCGTCAGTTGATGAAGGAAGCCGTGTGCCGTGCAGGCCTCTTGCAGCGTTAAACCACAAGGACCTGTCTGTGCTGGCAAACGGGCAGGCGCGATGGTACTGCGTGCAAGGGGTGATGAGAAGCAGTTTTCATAGGTAAAAGCAGCATCCGCACCACGGTATGCTGCGGCCATGAAGATCATCGTGCGTTGGTTGTTGCTGGCCGCAGCGCTCTTGCTGGTGGCCCACCTCTACCCTGGCGTGTCGGTTGCGAGCTTTGGCTCGGCCCTCATCGCGGCCCTGGTGCTGGGGCTTTTCAACACGCTGGTGCGGCCGTTGCTGGTGCTGTTGACGCTGCCGGTGACGCTGCTGACGCTGGGGCTCTTTCTCTTCGTCATCAACGCGCTGATGTTCTGGGCCGCCGCTTCGGTGCTGCAGGATTTCAACGTCGCGGGCTTCAGCGCCGCGCTCATCGGTTCGCTGCTGTACAGCGTGTGCGGCATGGTGATCGACGTGGCGACAGAGCGCATCTTCAACCGTTCGGCTTCAGCTTAGGGCCGACGTTCGGACGCCCTGCCGCGCGTTGTGGTGGCGCGGCGCGCACCTCGAACACGACACGGTCACTGCCTTCGGCCGAACGCCGCTCCAGCACAATGCGCCCCGGCCGTGGCGACCAGTTCACGACGCTTCCGCTGCCCACCAGCCGCCCGCCCACGAACCATTGGCCGGGTTCGCCTTCGAAGACCAGTTGCTGCAGCGCGCGCGGAATCTCGGGATCGAGCACGATGACGCTGCCGCTGCGTGGGCTCTGAATGCCGAACACCGGCATCGCCTTCACAGCGGGCAGACGGCTGGGTTCGGTCCCTGCCAGAAACCACTCGCCTCCCTGCGCCACCAGGCCCGCGGGTGGCAAAGGCGCGGTCGATGGAGCGCTTGCATGCAGATGCGCCATCAGCTCGCGCCACACCGGCGCCGCGCCGCTGACGCCGCTGACGCCGTGCATCGGCGCGCCGCCCGCGTTGCCCACCCACACGCCCACCGTGTAGCGGCGGCCAAAGCCGATGCACCAGTTGTCGCGCATGTCCTTGCTGGTGCCGGTCTTCACCGCCGCCCAGCCGCGCGTGACGAGCGGGCTGTCCAGACCAAAGGTGGTGGCGCGCGCGGCGGGGTCGGCCAGCATGTCGGCCACCTGCCAGGCGACAGTGGCCGGCAGCACGCGCCGCTCGGGTGTGGCTGCGTCACCAGAGCGCCAGCGCACGGCGCTGTGCAGGCCCTGGCGCGCCAGCATGCGGTAGGCGTTGCTCAGGTCCAGCAGCGTCACGTCGGCACTGCCCAGCGCCAGCGCGTGGCCGTGGAAGCCGGCCGATTCCGAGAGGCGCAGGCCGCTGCGGTTCAAGCTGTCGAACAGCGCCTCGGGCCCCAGCATCGCGGCCACGCGCACGGTGGGCACGTTCAGGCTGGACGCGAGCGCGGTGCGTGCGCTCACCGGCCCGCGAAAGGCGTGGTCGTAGTTCTGCGGCTGGTACAGCGCGCCACCGGCGTTGAGTTGGACAGGTGAATCGTCCAGCACGCTGGCGGGTGTGATCAGCCGCTGCTGCAGCGCCAGCGCATAGACGAAAGGCTTCAGTGTGCTGCCCGGCTGGCGGCGCGCGAGCACAGCGTCAACTTCGGCGGCCGACGATGTCGATGCCGACGAGCCGACCCACGCCAGCACGTCGCCGCTGGCGTTGTCCAGCACCACCACGGCGCCGTCTTCGACATAGCGGCCGCGCAGTTCGGCCAGTTGGCGGCGCAGTGCGGCCAGTGCGACACGCTGTGTGCCCGCGTCGAGCGTGCTGAGCAGCACTTTGGGCGCAGCGCGCTGCGCGTGCTGCGCCGCCATCAGCCTGGCCAGATGCGGCGCCAGGTTCACGCCCACGGCCGGGCCGGGTCGGCGCGCCAGCGACTGCGCGATGGTGGCGGCCAGGCCTTGGCAGCGCGATGCCTGGTTTGGCGCCATCTGCTGCAGCACCTCGCACGCGCGGCGCTCCAGCGCGGCCGCGCCGGCATTGGGCGCGCGCACCATCACCGCCAGCATGGCGCCTTCCAGCGCGTCCAGACCGCTGGCGTGTTTGCCAAAGAGTTGCTGCGACGCGGCGGCCACGCCCACCAGTTCACCGCGCAAGGGCACGAGGTTGAGGTAGGCCTCCAGAATCTGCGCCTTGCTCCATGTGGCTTCAAGCTCGCGGGCGCGCACGATCTGCGACACCTTGGTGCCGACGCTGCGGCCACCGGCGGGGCGCGCCAGTTCAGCGTCCAGCAAGCCCGCCAATTGCATCGTCAATGTCGATGCACCGCGCGTGCGCTGGTTCCAGGCGTTGGCCCAGGCGCTGGCGGCCAGCGCCTGCCAGTCCACGCCGCTGTGCTCGAAAAAGCGGCGGTCTTCGCTGACCACCAGCGCGTGGCGCAGCGCGGGCGAGATGTCTGCCAGCGCCAACCACGGGCCCCGGCGCACGGCGCGGTCGATGCGCAGTTGCTGCAAGGCCATGCCGTGGCGGTCCAGCAGCGTGATGTCTGACGGCGCGTGGGCAGCGCGCACGGTGTCGAAGCCGGGCCCGGCAAGGGCTGGCAGCGGTGCTGCCAACGACACCAGGCCGAGCAGGCCGGGCAGTGCGAGCACTGCGAGCCGCCCACACGATGGCCTGCAGCAAGGCAGCGTCAAGGCGCTACATCCCAAGCCGCATTCGGCAGCTCGCCAAAGGTCTCGGGCGCGTACATCGCCTCCACCCGCGTTGGCGGCAGGCCGAAGCGGCCGGCGGTGTTCAGCCGCAGCGTGTACTCCACCACCTGCTTGCCGCGCGGCAGCCACGCGTAGTAGCCGCGCCAGGCATCGGTGGCGCGTTCTTCATACGCGGGCCAGGCCCGGCCTTCGCGTTTTTCGCCTTCAGTGGCTATGGCTGAATCGCGGTTGAGCCCGGCCGCGCCACCCAGCAGCACGGCGCCGGCCGGCACCGGGTCGGCCACCACGACCCAGGCCATGTCCACTGTGGCGTCCACCTCCAGCCGCACGCGCACGATGTCGCCACGGCTCCAAACGCCGGGCTGTTTGCGTTCGACCGCGCTCACCGTCTTGGTGATGCGATAGCCCGCAAACAGCGGCGCCTTCAGCGGCACGGCGGCGAGTGTCTGCACCGTCAGCCACGGCCGGCCGGTGCCTTCGTGGCGCGCGTTCAGCGGGCCGGCGGTGGTGATGGGGAAGGACAGCACATCACCTGCTGGATTGGCCGCCCAGTCCAGTGCTTTCGATGCGCTGGCGGCACTGCCTAACTGCAAGGTGCTGCGGCCAGTGACTGCCGCGTTCTCGAACTTCGCCGCAAACTTCTCCAGCGCCAGCACGCCCCACAGGTTGGCCGTGGTGGTGAGCCAGGCACCGCGCTTCTGGCGTGCGAGCGTGCCAGTCAAGAGCATCGGCACATCGTCTTTCCAGGCCGGCACTTCGGTCGCGGCCAGCAGCAGCCGCGCGGCGTTGGCGTCGGGGCCGTCCATCAGCCACCACCAGTCGTCGTCCTGCTCGGTGCTGAACTTCAGCGTCGTGCCGCCGGCCACCAGGCGGCTGCGGATCAGGCGCTGCAGTTCGTCGAGCCTTGCAGCGCGTTCGGGCAGGTTCTCGACGCGGCGGTACAGGCTCCA
>JANNGN010000559.1:0-2452 GCA_031403895.1 Rubrivivax sp.
TGCAGCGCGAGGTCGATGTCGCGCACCAGCCCCAGCTTGCGCAGCGCGCGCGCCGGCCCCGACAACTTGTCGCTTGGGGCTTTGCTTGCGTGGGCTGGCGTCTGCGTGGTGGGCATGGAACAATTTTGACCTCGCCACCGCGCCGCCCCGCAACCCCAAAGCCATGAACCCAACACCGCCACGCGAATACGGTCTTGCGGACTTTGATTTCACGCTGCCGAGCGAGCTGATCGCGCAGCACCCGGCGCCTGAGCGCAGCGCCTCGCGCCTGCTTGACGGCCGTGGTGCGCTGCCGCTGGACCGTATCTTCCGCGACCTGCCAGCGCTGCTGCAGCCGGGCGACCTGCTGGTGTGCAACGACACCCGCGTCATCAAGGCGCGCTTGCTTGGCGAAAAGCCCACCGGCGGCACGGTGGAGGCCCTCATTGAAAGAGTGCTGCCGAACCAGGAAGTGTGGGCCCACCTGCGCGCCAGCAAGTCGCCGCGCCCGGGCAGCCTGGTGCGTTTTGCAGATGCCTTCGACGCCGAAGTGCTGGGCCGCGCCGGGCCCGAGGGTGGGCTCTTTCACCTGCGCTTTCCGCAAGACCCGCTGACGCTGCTGCAACGCCACGGCCATGTGCCGCTGCCGCCCTACATCACGCACGACGACACCGCAGAAGACGCCGCGCGCTACCAGACCGTGTTTGCCGTGCGGCCCGGCGCCGTGGCCGCGCCCACTGCCGCGCTGCACTTCGACGAGCCGCTGCTGGCCGCCCTGCAAGCGCGTGGCGTGCAACGCGCCACCGTCACGCTGCACGTCGGCGCCGGCACCTTCCAGCCCGTGCGTGTGCAGCGCCTGACGGAGCACCGCATGCACAGCGAATGGTTCGAGGTGGGCGCGGACGCGGTGGCCGCCATCGCAGCCGCTCGCGCCCGCGGCGGGCGCGTCGTGGCGGTGGGCACGACGACGTTGCGCGCGCTGGAGTCCGCAGCCCGCAGCGGCGTGCTGGCGCCACAGACTGGCGAGACCGACATCTTCATCACGCCGGGCTTTGCATTCAAGGTGGTGGACCAACTCGTCACCAACTTCCACCTGCCCAAGAGCACGCTGATGATGCTGGTGAGCGCCTTTGCCGGCCACGCGCAAGTGATGGCGCTGTACCGGCATGCGGTGGAGTCGCGCTACCGTTTCTTCAGCTATGGCGATGCCATGCTGCTGCAACGCCAGGCCGGCTGAAGACGTGCGCAAGTGGCCGCGGCGACAATGCCGCGCATGCTGAAGTTCGACCTGCTCCACACTGAAGGCCGCGCCCGCCGTGGCCGCCTGACGCTGAACCACGGCGTCGTCGAAACCCCCGTCTTCATGCCCGTCGGCACCGTCGGCACCGTCAAAGGCGTGCTGCCACGGTCACTGGAAGAAATGGGCGCGCAGATCATCCTGGGCAACACCTTCCACCTCTGGATGCGGCCGGGGCTGGACGTGCTGCGCGCTTTTGGCGGCCTGCACGGCTTTGAGCGCTGGCACAAACCCATGCTCACCGACAGTGGTGGCTTTCAGGTCTGGAGCTTGGGCGAGATGAGGAAGATCAGCGAAGAAGGCGTGCGTTTTGCCAGCCCCGTCAATGGCGACAAACTTTTCCTGACGCCCGAAGTGAGCATGCAGATCCAGACCGTGCTCAACGCCGACATCGCGATGCAGTTCGACGAATGCACGCCTTATGAAAGCAAGGGCGTATTGACCACCGAGGCCGAGGCGCGCAAGTCGATGCAACTCAGCCTGCGCTGGGCGACGCGCAGCCGCGATGAGTTCCAGCGCCTGGAAAATCCGAATGCGCTCTTCGGCATCGTGCAGGGCGGTATGTTCGAAGGCCTGCGCGAGGACTCAGTCGATGCACTGGTGGCGCTGGACTTGCCCGGTTACGCCGTCGGCGGCGTCAGCGTCGGCGAGCCGAAGGAAGAGATGCTGCGCATCATGGCGCACACGCCGCACCGCCTGCCGGCGCACAAGCCGCGCTACCTGATGGGCGTGGGCACGCCTGAAGACCTGGTCGAAGGCGTGGCGCAGGGCGTGGACATGTTCGACTGCGTGATGCCCACGCGCAACGCGCGCAACGGGCACCTCTTCACGCGCTTTGGCGACTTGAAAATCCGCAACGCACGCCACCGTGAAGACAGGCAGCCGCTGGATGAAAGCTGCGGCTGCCACAGCTGCAGCCAGGGCTTCAGCCGCGCTTACCTGCACCATCTGGACCGGTGCGGCGAAATGCTCGGCCCCATGCTGGCCAGCATCCACAACCTGCACTACTACATCGACCTGATGCGGGAAGTGCGGCAGGCGCTGGACGGCGGTGGCTTCGAGGCCTTTCGCATGCAGTTCAAGGCCGACCGGGCGCGCGGCGTTTAGCTACACCGCAGGCAACGCCGTCGGCGCCGGCGCTGC
The DNA here is from genome assembly GCA_031403895.1 of Rubrivivax sp. Taxonomy (GTDB): domain Bacteria; phylum Pseudomonadota; class Gammaproteobacteria; order Burkholderiales; family Burkholderiaceae_C; genus Rubrivivax. The sequence continues at coordinate 2,420 of JANNGN010000559.1, forward strand.
AAAACCCAGCACCACGCGGCGCGTCATCGCCGA